>NZ_CAXUBY010000001.1:0-192080 GCF_964249515.1 Eubacterium sp. 3_1_31 | reverse complement strand
AAACGCTCGTTAAAAGCGTCATTCTATATCGCCATACAAGACGATTGTGTAAGGAAAAACCCTTTTGATTTCAAGTTGAGTGAAGTCCTAGAAAATGATACCAAAGAGAAAGTCGCATTGACAGAGGAACAGGAACAATCCCTACTCTCATTCATCAAGACGGACAATGTGTATCACAAGTATTATGATGATGTGCTGATACTGTTAAAGACAGGACTTCGTATCTCGGAACTGTGCGGACTGACAATCATGGACGTTGATTTTATCCATGAGGTTGTAGTTATCGACCACCAGTTACTAAAGAGCAAGGAACAGGGTTATTATATTGAAACGCCTAAGACAAAGAGCGGAATAAGGCAAGTGCCATTAAGCAGAGAAACAATACAGGCATTTCAACGGGTTATGAAGAAACGCCCAAAGACAGAACCATTTGTGATAGACGGACGGAGCAATTTCCTATTTGTCAATCATAAAGGCAAGCCCAAAGTTGCGATTGATTACAACGCCTTATTTGTCCGTATGATAAAGAAATACAACAAGCACCACAAGGACAATCCCTTGCCACATATCACACCGCATACGCTACGCCATACATTCTGCACAAGGCTGGCAAGCAAGAACATGAACCCGAAAGATTTACAGTATATCATGGGGCATTCAAATATCAGTATCACAATGAACTGGTACGCTCATGCGTCCATAGATACCGCAAAATCAGAGGTTCAGCGTCTAATCGCATAAGAAGTATTTACCACGATTTTAACCACGCTTGATAGCGAAAATATAAGAAGATAGACCTAGATATGTGAGGTTTACCACAAAAGAAAAATGCCCGTAGAGCCTATAAAATAAGGCTTTGCGGACATTTAAGAAGATATAAAAAGATAGTCAAAAAGACATATATAATTTAAATCAATTTATATAGATTTTAGTCAATGGATAGGTAACAGCAACATACAATCATATATAGAAATTATCAAAGTAGCTTTACAAGAAAATAAGCTACTGTCATTTGATTATATAGCCCATCGCGGAAATAAGACTACACGTGTCGTTGAGCCTTATCAACTCGTATTAAAAAGTACGCATTGGTATTTATATGGATATTGCCTTAAAAGAAACGATTTTCGCTTATTCAGATTGTCGCGTATGTCAACCCTACAAAAACAAAAGGAAACTTTTATACCACGCGATTATCAAAAACCCAAATTAGAGTTTGCAGATGTTTTAGCAACCCTACAAACAAATATTAAAATTCGTATTCATAAGTCTATCGTAGATAGGGTACTTGATTATTGTCCATACGAAAATTTCATTCCCGATGATAAGGAGCATTATATCGTCAGTTTTCCTTTTATAGAGAATGATTATTATTATGATATTGTTTTGAGCTTTGGAGATAAGTGCGAATGTTTGGAACCATTACATGTTCGTGAAAAAATGAAGCAGAGAATATATGATATAGCTTCTCTATATAAAAAGTAATAGTTACTATAATATAGTGTTATAGTAACTATTACTGAGAATGTTAAAATTATTTTGCTAAGAAAACACGTGGGGTT
Organism: Eubacterium sp. 3_1_31; assembly: GCF_964249515.1. Classification (NCBI taxonomy): domain Bacteria; kingdom Bacillati; phylum Bacillota; class Clostridia; order Eubacteriales; family Eubacteriaceae; genus Eubacterium; species Eubacterium sp. 3_1_31. The sequence goes on along the minus strand of NZ_CAXUBY010000001.1, from coordinate 190,518 downwards.
TTAAGAAGATATAAAAAGTAAGAGAAAGTTTATATAAAACGATTCCTAAAAAAGTTTGGATAGGAATAAATGGGATATAATTCTTATAATCCATGCGTCAACATGAAGTAAGTAATACAAGAGCAACAAACAAGTACGCAAAAGTTATTAGCTGACACACAAAGAATTAATTTGAATTTATAATCAATATACTTTTCATTCACATTTTTTTCTCAATCATATTACTTACTATAATAAGAATAATCGGTTGTACGGCAATAATAACTCCCGTAATAATCGCTGGAATGAAATAATCAAAGGAAATAAATATAACTGTTACTATACCTAATAGTACCATAGTAATCATATTCATGATATTTCCAGATTTCTCTTTAATTGAGATATTTCGTTCGTCCATCACATTCACTTTATAATCAATATCATTTTTCATCATTCTATTATGCATAAGTTGTGTATGAGAAATGCTAAAGATTATACTCATTAAAATTAGGAGCCCTATATCTGCTGTTTTAGGAAAATCTGTAAATAAAATGATAAGAACTAAAATTGCTGAAACAATATAACCAATGTACCACAGTTTATGTTTATTTTTCACTTTTGCTTTCCTCCTCATAAATAAAAATTTCTTCAATACTCATTTGAAAGTATCTTGCAATTTTAAAGGCTAATAAAATAGATGGATTGTAGCGTCCATTTTCTAAAGAGCCTACTGTTTGACGAGATACCTCAAGAGCAGTTGCTAAATCTTCTTGTTTAATACCTCTTAGTTTTCGTAATTCTTCTAAACGATTTTTCACAACATACTCCTTTCTGAAATACATGGAAAGTTTGCTTTCCTTTTCTAAGCCTTATAATGCTTTTTTGAACAGAAAATGTCAAGTGAACTTTCCATATTTTTTATTCCTTTCTTCTTTATTAGGATTTTTGTATTCTGTATCTTCTCGCAAGAGGAAAAGGTTACTTATCCTCATCATCAAAATGATTATTCCTTAATACTTCTGAAACAGTTCCATATCCTCTTCTTAAATTTGCGAAACAGGGTAAGCATTTTGGTAAGTATTATGAAGTAATTTACATTCTATTTAAAACGGGGCTTCATATTTCTGAATAGTTGGTTTGATGATTTCTGATATTGATTTAGAAAAAGGTGTTATTGATGTAAATCACAGTTGCAAAGTAAATGTTATATAGAATATACTATAGAGGGCACAAAGATAGAAAGCGGTACAAGGCTTGTGCCTATGATAAATCGCAAAAGCGGTTCTTAGAAGTATAATAAAATATATAAACAGGAATCACTTAAAATCACACCTCATGGTCGAGTTATAATAAGGACAAGTTAGAAAACTCCAGTAAATACAAGGGGTTGCACTAATTTAGTCCTTATTTTTAATTTCCTGAAAAGGGAAAAATAAAGCAGCGCTGTCATTCCAGAATATGAATTATTACAGATTCAGACTGGAAATGGATTTGTGTAAGACAAGAGTAAAAACAACAGAATTATTGTAATTATAGGACTGAATTAGCTCGCACGGAATATAGATTCCGGATGTCTAATTCAGTCCTCTTTTTGATTGATGACGATGAAAGGTGATGAAAAATGGCTAGAATTATTTCTATTGTAAACCAAAAAGGGGGAACGGGAAAATCCGCATGTACAGCTAATTTAGCAGTAGGATTAGCACAAAAGAATATGAAAGTGTTGATTGTAGATGCCGATCCACAGTCTGATGTATCCGCAGGATTTGGATATCGTGATTGTGATGACAGTAATGAAACACTTACTGCTCTTATGGATGCTGTAATGAAAGATGAAGATATTCCTTCCGAATGTTTTATCAGACATCAGGCAGAGGGGATAGACATTATCTGTTCTAACATTGGACTGGCAGGTACGGAAGTACAGTTGGTAAATGCAATGAGTAGAGAATATGTATTGAAACAGATTTTATATGGTATCAAAGATCAATATGATGTAGTCATCATTGATTGTATGCCATCATTGGGAATGATTACGATTAATGCGCTGGCTGCATCAGATGAAGTCCTCATTCCAGTTGAAGCATCCTACCTGCCAATCAAAGGATTGCAGCAGTTGTTAAAAACAATCGGTAAGGTCCGTAAGCAGATTAATCCGAAGCTGCAAGTCGGAGGTATTTTGTTTACGATGGTCGATGCTCATACGAATGATGCCAGAAATAACATGGAACTTCTCAGAAATGTATATGGAAGTCAAATTCATATCTTTGATAATTATATTCCATTTTCTGTAAGAATGAAGGAAGCAGTCAGAGAAGGACAGAGTATTTTCTCTTATGATCCGAAAGGCAAAGCTACAGAAGCTTATCGGAGAGTGACGGAGGAGGTGCTGAAAGATGCCATCTAAAAAAAGAGCAACTCCCATTTCCTTACAGCCACTTGATGCGTTATTTGGAACAAACGAAGAAACAAACAATGGAATTTGTGAGATAGAAATAGGAAGCCTTCATCCATTTCCAAATCACCCGTTTCAAGTAAAAGATGATAAGAAAATGGAAGAATTATCAGAAAGCATTACACAATATGGCGTGTTGGTTCCTGGTATTGTGCGATTGAGAGAGTCCGGTGGTTATGAGCTGGTAGCTGGTCATAGGCGAAAACGAGCATGTGAACTTGCGGGATTAGAGAAAATGCCTGTTATCATCAAAGATCTTACAGATGATGAAGCGACGGTGATCATGGTAGATTCCAACATTCAACGAGAAGAGCTGCTGATCAGTGAAAAGGCATTCGCTTATAAAATGAAATATGAGGCGTTAAAGCGTCAGGGAAAACGGTCTGATTTAACTTCTTGCCAAGTTGGCAAGAAGTTGGCGGCAGAAGAAGTCAGTCAGAATACAGGAGATAGTTCCAGACAGATTCTTCGATATATTCATCTGACAGAGTTAATCGCAGAACTTTTAGAACTGGCAGACGAGAAGAAGCTTCCCTTTAATACAGCTGTTGAAGTTTCATATTTGAGAAGTGAAGAACAACAGATATTGCTTCAGTATATGAGTAATCACAATATGGTACCGTCTATGAAGCAGGCAAAGGAATTGAAGCAGATTGCAAAAGAGCAGATGTTGACATATTCAGAGATTGACCAGATCTGTATGAATGAAAGTACTGAGAAAGTACAGGTACAGATTCCGGCGAAAAAGCTGAAACAGTATTTTCCTGAGTCATATTCTAAAGCTCAGATGGAAGAAGTGATATTTATGCTCCTGGCATCATGGGCAGAAAAACAATAATATGATATGCGAAGTTGGACAGAAGGAATGAAAAGATGATGATAGAAGATGTAATTAAAAAATCAATACTGCCACTGGCATTTATGCTATTCTGGTTCTGGATGGTATCCACCATCATGAAAGTCAGTGGACAGACAGACTTATTCTGGTGGATATTTCTTTCCGGACTTCCATTTGGAATACATAAAATGCGGCTGGTCCTGATTCCAAAAGGAATGGATATAACAGCAACACTTGGGATGGCTGCATTAAGTGTCATCATTGGAGCTTTGATTGGAAGTATCATGATTCCAGTGTATGTAATCCGTGCGGTATACGTTTTCTTACGATATATCATCGGAAAATAATTGAATATTTGATAAGAGGCAGGCTTGCGAAAATAAAATCGTAAGCTTGCCTCTTTTTTTTGTACCCAAAATCAGGCAATTCAGGGGAAATCCCTTTTGCAAATATATATACCTGGAGGATTTTTAAGATGAGAGAGCGAATTGAAAGTAAGCATGTAACAAAAGAAATCAAAAGTCAGATGCCAGTGATTCCGGTGGAAATTGTTAAAGAAAGAGGTTGTACGTTCTGCCCGTATTATCTGGGCAATTATGAGAAACAGCCACGCTGTATGATGAAAATCTGTGCCTGGGATGATGAAAATGAACGTTTCCATCCAGTTCTTCGTGGACTGATTCCATTTTACAAAGAGAAGATGGAAAAAGCAGAAGAGAAGTTCCTGGCAATGAAAAAGATTTACACAACGCTGTTAGGAATGTTTGTCAGGCGTATATGGTAGGGCATATGAAAAATGCCGATGGAAGTATCAATAACAAAAATGTAGTGCTGTCAGCAGCATGTGAAGCAGCGGAACTGTTCCAGTGCATGATGTCAGTAAATCAGAAACTGGAGGACTGGCAGAGATTTAACCACACCTTGGAGATGCATCTTAGAAGTGTGGAATGTGAGAAAATCCATGATATCTGTCAGGCGGTATATGGAATGAAACATCCGTCCGATGAACTGGAAGGATTGTATCTGGCAAGAGAGGATGAACAGATATGCCTGCTGTACTATCAGGTATTTGTAGGGATGCTGGAAATCAATATTAATTCAGCCGAAGTGCTGTACAAACAGAAGGAGGAAATAATCAATGAGTAAGGTGGAGTATATGCCGGTAGATTGTCTGCAGGTGCCAAAGATGCTGTTCCAGGTGGAAAAATTCAAAAATCTGTCAAATACAGCAAAAATTTTATACAGCTTATTTCTGGATCGTTTGAAATTTGCGGTGCAGAATGGCTGGGTAGATCATAACGGAGATCTGTTTGTTATCTATCCAAAAAGCGAAATGAAGAAAGACCTGAATACGACTCGATATGGCGTAGATCAGGCAGTACAGGAACTTGTTAAGATTGGAAAGCTGGTGCGTATTGTTCAAAACAATGGAAAGGCGAACCACTTTTATATCAATGATATTTATGAAAATGAGATGGAGGAAGAATCAATGATGACATTAGACAGAATTATGGCAAATATGCCGATGGAAGAAAGAGAAATTATCATGGACAAGATGGTGGCAGCATCCAGAGATATTCTGGGAACAATTGCAGATATGGGATATCTGGATGAATATGAGACACCACTGACTCCTATGGAAGAGCGAGGCTATTACGATGAAGAAGGTAATCTTGATATTGATGCCGTAGAAGCCGATGGCTATGAGTTTGGTATGGATCTGGCATTTGGCGTGTTATCTGTTTGTGAAGGAAAGCCTGAACATGTGCTGGAAATTCAGAAATATGTAAATGAACAGTATGAGTGCTGTTCTAATAAGAAGTTTATGAAAGTTCTGGAAACAATCGCACGAATGAATGGAAACGAGGAGGTTTATATCGAGGATATGTATGCCTGCAATAAAGAAGCAAGGAATTATTATCTGAGCGAGTTAATGATGTGCTTCAACTTTGTGTTTAATGAGATGTGTCATGGAACAGGCAGTGCAGCAGGGTGTGATTTTAATAGTGAGGAAGAATAGGAAATAAGCTATGGCAGATTTTGAATATTTCAGAGCAGAAGAATCTGACCAGTTTTCTTTTTTTCGGATCCCCAAAGCTCTGTTCACAGAAAAAGAGTTTGCAAGCCTGTCCACAGACGCAAAGCTCCTTTATGGAATTCTGCTTGATCGAATCAGCCTATCCAAGAAAAATGGATGGATTGACAATGATGGTTATGTCTATATCATTTATACGATCGCAGAATTGCAGGAACTGTTGCGAATGTCGCATACGACAGTGACAAAGCTTCTTTATGAGCTTGACAGTGTGCATGGGATTGGATTGATCGAACGGTATCGGCAGGGGAATAATCGTCCTTCTGTCATATACGTGAAAAATTTTGTGAAACGGAGCAGAGGAAAGCCAGTAAGATACTTTGCTTCTGGAACGCCAGAAACTGGAAATCCAGACTGCAAGGAATTGGAAATCCGGATTGCAAGAAACTGGAAGTCCGGAACGCAAAAAAATAGAAGTCCGGACTGCAAGAATCTGGATGGAAGTAATACTAAGATAAATAAGACTGAAAAGAATCATACTGATAAGAGTAAGGGCAATACTCCCGCTTTGGAAGAAAAATTCAGTCAGTATGGTAGATTTAAAAATGTTGTTCTGTCGGAAGCTGAACTGCAGGAGCTGATGACGCTATTTCCATGGGATTACCAGAAACGGATTGATCATCTTTCTGTTTATATGAAATCCAGTGGAAAAGAATATCAGAACCATTTTGCAACAATCTGTCTTTGGGCAGAAAGGGATGGAACCAGGATAGGAATGGATAAATATGAATTTCAGGAAGGAGAAAGCCTGTGATGGAAAATAAAGTAACAGCAGATTATGTGGACGAAGAGGGATGTCTTCATTGTGGCATCTGTGGAAAAAGAAAACAGATGAAAGTCAGTCTGATGGGATTTGAGCATGTAGTGTCTTGTTTGTGCGAATGCGAGGTGAAAGCCAGACAGGAACTGGATGAAAAGATGCAGCGGGAAGAAGCACAGCGACTGCTTTATCAGAGAAAATCCGTCGGACTTCGGGAAAGAAGATTCTGGGAATGGAAATTTGAAAATGACAACGGAAGCAACCAGAAGATACTAATTGCCAGGCAGTATGTAGAAAACTGGACAGATATGAAGAGAAAAAATGTAGGATTGCTTTTGATGGGACCAGTTGGAACCGGGAAAAGTTTCTTTGCAGGCTGTATTGCAAATGCACTTTTGGAACAGGGAGAACGTGTCATGATGACAAATTTTTCCAGGATCCTAAATGAAATGACCAGCTATCAGGCAGATAAGAACCAGATTATACAAAATCTTGTGGATTATCCGTTGCTGATTATTGATGACTTGGGAATAGAACGAAATTCCGAGTTTGCTTTGGAGCAGGTCTATAATGTGATAGACAGCCGCTATTGTAAAATGCTTCCGCTGATCGTAACAACGAATCTGGGACTGAATGAAATGAAATCCACAGATTTAGATACTGCCCATCAGCGTATTTATAGCAGAATACTTGAAATGTGTGTTCCCATCTATTGTGGTGGAGAAGATAAGAGAAAAGAAGAAGGGACAGAAAAACTCGTACAGGTACAGAGCCTGATTACCGGTTAATCTGTCCTTTTTTATTGAAAGGGGGTGATTGCCATGATTACAGATCTGGACAGCAGTTAAATCGCTGAAAGGAGGGAAAAGTCATGCAGGAAGAGGTAACTCAGAAAACGGTCACGTTCTGTATTCGGACTACCAAAATCACAGCAGACCTGTTGAGAAAGGTTCTTGCTGCGTATCTGCGGCATCATAAGCAGAAATCGGTAGAGAAGAAAGCACAGAAAAATCAGCCGAAACAGGGAAAGGTCACGGTAAAAGAGCTGGCAAAGCAGAATGCCGGGATGGTCAATATCGAGATCACGAACAAAAATATCAAGTCCTTTGAACGCTATGCCAGAAAATATGGAATTAACTATGCTCTGAAAAAGGACAAGAGCAAAGAGCCGCCAGTTTATCTGGTATTTTTCAAAGGACGTGATCAGGATGCCCTCAATGCTGCTTTCCGTGAGTTTTCCCAGAAACAGATTCAAAAAGCGAATAAACCTTCGATTCACAAGCGTCTGGCAGCTTACCGGGCAATGATGCCAAAGAAGACGAAGGACAAAGTAAAGAACCGGCATCAGGAGCAGAGTCGATGAAGAAACAGATCGGCAAACCTCTGATGCAGAAGTGGAAGAATAAGATCGGGGTCAGGCTGTCCGCCCTGGATAAAAAGAAACTGGTTCTTACCAATCTCCCATATGCTCTGGCTGCGTTCTATGCAGACCGGGCATTTTTTCTTTACCGGAATAGTCCGGGAGAAGATATGGGGAACAAACTCTTATATGCTATGGAACACGCAGATCGGATTTTTGCTGGTTTTGTGTTAAGCAATAACTGGAAAGATCTGCTGGCAGGGATTACGGTTGCAGTCGTTTTGAAAGTGCTGGTTTGGCAGAAACAGTCAGATGCAAAGAAACTCCGAAAAGGAATCGAGTATGGTTCAGCCAGATGGGGAAACGCTGAGGATATCAAACCTTATATGTCGGAAAATCCGTGGATGAACATTCCATTGACAGCAACAGAAGCACTGACGATGGAGAGCAGACCGAAGCAACCGAAATATGCAAGAAATAAAAATATTGTAGTTATCGGCGGCAGTGGTTCCGGTAAGACACGTTTTTTCGTAAAACCATCGGTCATGCAGATGAACTGTTCCATGGTCATTACAGATCCCAAAGGCACTCTGATCGAGGAGTGCGGGAAGATGTTAGCAAAGGGACCGCCGAAGAGGGATAAAGATGGAAATGTCATCAAAGATAAATCCGGGAAAGTGGTATATGAGCCTTATGTGATTAAGGTTTTGAATACGATCAACTTTTCTAAGTCTCTTCATTACAATCCATTTGCTTATATACGGTCTGAAAAAGATATCCTGAAACTGGTGACGACAATTATTGCAAACACCAAAGGGGAGGGAGAAAAATCTTCCGAGGATTTCTGGGTGAAAGCGGAGAAACTGCTGTACACAGCACTGATTGCCTTCATCTGGTATGAGGGTGATGAAGAGGAGAAGAATCTGAATACTCTTCTGGATCTTCTGAATGAAAGTGAAACCCGTGAAGAGGATGAAACTTACCAGAACCCGGTAGATATGATGTTCCAGGAACTGGAAGAAAGAGATCCGCAGCACTTTGCGGTCAGACAGTATAAAAAATACAAAATGGCGGCTGGCAAAACGGCGAAGTCGATTTTGATTTCCTGTGGTGCCAGACTTGCCCCATTTGATATCGCAGAGCTTCGTGAGATCATGTCTTACGATGAAATGGAACTGGATAAGATCGGAGACAGGAAAACAGCCTTGTTTCTGATTATGTCCGATACGGATACCACATTCAACTTTGTGATTGCGATGCTGCAGTCACAGCTTTTCAATCTGCTTTGCGACAAGGCAGATGATGAATATGGCGGCAGACTTCCGGTGCATGTGCGTGTCATCGCTGATGAGTTTGCCAACATCGGACAAATTCCTCAGTTTGACAAGCTGATCGCAACCATCCGAAGCAGGGAAATCTCTGCTTCTATTATTTTGCAGTCACAGAGCCAGTTAAAGGCAATGTATAAGGATAGTGCAGATACCATTCTGGGCAACTGTGATACGACTTTATTCCTTGGTGGGAAAGAGAAGACCACATTAAAGGAAATGAGTGAGCTTCTGGGTAAGGAAACCATTGACCTGTATAACACTTCGGAGACAAGAAGCAATCAGAAATCTTTTGGACTGAATTATCAGAAACTGGGGAAACAGTTGATGACAGAGGACGAGATTGCAGTCATGGATGGAGGAAAATGTATCCTGCAGATCCGTGGTGCCAGACCATTTTTCTCAGACAAATATGATATTACGAAACACAAAAACTATCGGCTTCTTGCAGATGAAAACGAGAAGAACCGATACAAGGTTGAGAAAGAGTTAAATCCGCAGTACACACCGAAATCTGAAGAAGAGGTGGAAGTAATTCAAGTAGATCTGTCGGAGTAACCTTGGGAATGAACGAAAAATAATAAGGAAAGGAATAACTGACATTAGGTGCGCCGGCTTTTTAGTCGGTGTTTTTTCATTCCCGTAAACACCTGAAAAAAGTCAGTTTTGGTGAATGTATATGGCATTTTTTAGCAGTGCAATTACAACTTTAAAAACTCTTGTAGTCGCAATCGGTGCAGGTCTTGGCGTGTGGGGTGTCGTAAACCTTCTGGAAGGATATGGGAATGACAATCCCGGCGCTAAGAGCCAGGGCATCAAACAGCTGATGGCTGGTGCCGGAATCATGCTGCTGGGAACTACCCTGATTCCACAGCTGGCAACATTGTTCTCTTAAGAGGAGTGGTAGATGAACACCATCATTGAGAGAATTACGGAAGCGATAAAGGATATCCTGATCGGGCTTATCAAGTCATGTTTGGATAACATGTTCACGTCTGTCAATGAGCAGGTGGGAACCATAGCCGGGCAGGTGGGACAGACACCGCAGGGATGGAATGCAGGGATCTTTAATCTGATCCAGAACATTTCCCAGACAGTAATTGTCCCCATTGCGGGACTGATCATCACCTTTGTCTTGTGCTATGAGCTGATTACGATGGTAACGCAGAAAAACAATTTCCATGAATTTGAGACTTACAACATTTTCCTCTGGATTTTCAAGGCGTATGTAGCCATTTATTTGGTGACAAATACGTTCAATATCACGATGGCGGTCTTTGATGTTGGCCAGCATGTGGTCAACAATGCCGCCGGGGTGATCTCCGGGAACACAGCGGTGGATGCATCAGAAGCAGTCGCAAGGATTGTGGATGCACTGGAAGATATGGAACTGGGGGATTTGTTCCTGCTATCCATGGAAACGCTGTTGATCAGTATTACCATGCGGATTCTGTCGATCATCATAACCGTTATTTTGTACGGAAGAATGATAGAAATTTACCTTTATACTTCCATAGCACCAATTCCGTTTGCCACCATGACCAATAAGGAATGGGGCAATATCGGAAACAACTATTTAAAAGGCTTGTTCGCACTGGCATTTCAGGGATTCTTCATGATGGTCTGTGTGGGAATTTATGCAGTTTTAGTAAATGCAATGACCATATCCAGTGACCTTCATGCAGCAATGTTTTCAGTAGCGGCTTATACCGTGATTCTTGCATTTTCATTATTCAAGACCGGAAGCCTTAGCAAATCAATATTCAATGCCCACTAACGGGCAGGAAAGGAGCGCATACCATGGCGTATGTACCAGTACCAAAAGACCTTACCAAGGTCAAAACAAAAGTAGCGTTAAATCTGACAAAGCGGCAGTTGATTTTCTTTTCACTTGCCGCAGTTGTGGGAATTCCGTTTTATCTGTTCATGAGAAAACCAATCGGTTCCAGTATCGCTGCCATTCTGATGGTAACGATCATGCTTCCGTTTTTCTTCATGGCGATGTATGAAAAAGACGGGCTTCCCTTTGAAAAAGTGGTGGCAAATATCATTCGACAGAAGTTTATATGTCCAGCGGTAAGACCATATAAGACAGAAAATTTTTATCAGGAGATTTCCACCCTTGTAAAAAAGGAGGGTGTGCCGGATGGCAAAAAAGACAAAGCAGGAGGCTCAGCAGGAGCGTCTGTCCCTGGCGGAAAAAAGAAACCGTCAGGAAAGAAGAAACAAAAAAAGCAGAAAAGAAAGAGAACAGGAAAAGCGTAGGAAGAAGCAGGAACGGGATCGTAGGAAACAGAAAAACATTCCTACAACTGCACAGCAGAGTATTCCGTATATTCGGATGCTGCAGGATGGTATCTGCCAGGTGACAAAGACCTTTTTCTCTAAGACAATTCAGTTTTATGACATCAATTATCAGCTGGCTTTAAATGAGGATAAGACCACGATATTTGAGAATTACTGTGATTTTTTAAATTACTTTGATTCTTCCATCAGTGTGCAGCTGTCCTTTATCAATCAGCAGGTGGATGTGGCTGAATTTGAGAAAAGTATTGATATTCCGGATCAGAACGATGACTTCAATGCCATTCGTGAGGAGTACCGGACCATGTTAAAAAATCAGCTTTCCAAGGGAAACAATGGTCTGGTGAAAACCAAGTATATCACTTTTGGAATCGAAGCAGAAAGCCTGAAGGTGGCAAGACCAAGGCTTGAAAGGATTGAAGCCGATATCCTGAACAACTTTAAAGTTCTGGGAGCACAGGCACATTCCTTAAATGGTCTGGAGCGACTGGAGATTCTGTATCATGTGTTCAACCAGGATCGGATTGAACCATTTAAGTTCCAGTACAAGATGCTGCCGGAAACAGGATTAAAGACCAAAGACTTTATTGCACCAACTTCCTTTAACTTTTCCAAGAATCAGACATTTCTGATGGGAAAGACCATGGGAAGCGTGAGTTATCTGCAGATCCTGGCACCGGAGCTTACAGACCGGATGCTTGCAGATTTCCTGGATGTGGATGACAGCATCAATGTCAATATTCATATCCAGTCCATTGACCAGAGTTCTGCGATCAAGATGATCAAGAGCAAGATTTCAGATTTGGATAAGATGAAGATTGAAGAGCAGAAGCGGGCGGTACGTTCCGGGTATGACATGGATGTGCTTCCATCGGATCTTGTGACCTACGGGGAAGAAGCAAAGAATCTGCTGGAAGATTTACAGTCCAGAAATGAGCGTATGTTTCTTGTGACAGTGTTGGTGATGAATACCGCAAAGAAGCGTCAGAAGCTGGATAACAATATCTTCCAGGTACAGGGTATCGCACAAAAATACAACTGTTCCTTAAAACAGCTGGACTATCAGCAGGAAGCAGCATTGATGTCCTGTATTCCACTGGGAGTCAATCGAATTGAGATTCAGAGAGGGCTTACCACATCGGCAACAGCGATCTTTGTGCCATTTACGACACAGGAACTGTTCCAGGAAGGGGAAGCTCTTTATTATGGATTGAATGCATTATCCAACAACATGATTATGGTTGACCGGAAGCGTCTGAAGAACCCGAATGGACTGATTCTTGGTACACCTGGTTCCGGTAAATCCTTCTCAGCAAAAAGAGAAATTACGAACTGTTTCCTGATTACGGAGGACGATATTATTATTTGTGATCCAGAAGCCGAGTATTATCCACTGGTGCAGGCACTGCACGGACAGGTCATCCGGATTTCACCGGTATCAGACCAGTATATCAATCCGATGGATCTGAACCTGAATTATTCAGAGGAAGATAATCCGCTGTCCTTAAAGGCAGATTTTATTCTGTCCCTGTGTGAACTGATTGTCGGTGGAAAGAATGGACTGGAACCGGTAGAAAAGACGATCATTGACCGTTGTGTGCGGCTGGTCTATCAGGAATATCTCGCTGATCCGGTGCCAGAGAAGATGCCGATACTGGAGGATTTATATAATCTGTTGCGGAAACAGGAAGAGCCGGAAGCACAGCGTCTGGCAACTTCATTGGAGATTTACGTTACAGGTTCCCTAAATGTATTTAATCATCGCACAAATGTGGACATCAACAACCGTATCGTATGTTTTGATATCAAGGAGCTTGGAAAACAGCTGAAGAAGATCGGGATGCTGATTGTGCAGGACCAGGTATGGAACCGAGTGACGATCAACCGTTCCGCTCATAAATCCACCCGTTACTATGTGGATGAATTCCATCTTCTCTTAAAAGAAGAACAGACAGCAGCCTACAGCGTGGAAATCTGGAAGCGATTCCGTAAATGGGGCGGTATTCCGACAGGAATTACCCAGAACATTAAGGATCTTTTAGCTTCCAGGGAAATCGAGAATATTTTTGAAAACTCTGATTTTATCTATATGCTCAACCAGGCATCCGGTGACAGGCAGATTCTGGCTAAACAGTTGAATATTTCACCAACCCAGCTGTCTTATGTAACCAACAGTAATGAGGGTGAAGGACTTCTGTTCTATGGAAATGTGATTATTCCGTTTGTAGACAGATTCCCGAAGAATTCCCTTTATAAGATTATGACAACCCGCCCGGAGGAAACAGCCGAAGCAGGGTAATACAGGAGGAGTAAAACAATGTTACAGGTAATTTCATATGGATTGACATTTTGTGGCGGTGCTGTATTTGGCATCGCTATTCTCTGTTTATTACAGGCAGGGAAAGGGTATCCGAAGAAGGAGGAGTAATCAGTGGCAGAACAGAGAATGAAAGTCAGGGATAAGAAAGTCCAGAAAATGACCAAGGATGGTCTGGTGGAAGAAAACCTGACGGATAAATCTTCTGTTCGTGTCAGTAACCGTGCCAGTGATGTGCAGATGGGAGGAAAACAGGGGGAAAAAGAAGTAAGCCTTGTGGATAAGTCTTCCCGCCAGTCTGAACGGAGTGGGAAAAATATTCGTCCCTCTGTGCAAAAATCCAGAGATGCACCGGAACTGATACGGGCAGAGAAGCAAAGTGAGGATCTTGGACAGAGTAGAAAACAGCAAAATAGAAAAAGAATCCGTGCTGAAGTCGGAAAAGAATCCAGACTTGCAGAAAAATCCGAAGCCGGACAGTCAGGGAGACTGAAAGAAAAACGTGCGGATCTATCAGAAAACAGAGGAGACAGCCGGAGAAATCAGACCGGTGGTAGCAAAAAGCCAAAACAAAAACAGCGTTTGAAGTTTGCTTATGAGGAAACTGGTGCTTCTGTGAAAAATGATAAAGATATGGAGAAATTGAACCAGATGGATACGGATGGAGTCAATTTCCGACATCAGAAACAGAAGGAAAAAGCCAAAAAGTTTTCTTATGAGGAAGCAAAAAAGAAGAAGGAAGCAAAGCAGCATTCCAAGAAGGCACAGGTCTATCAGGCAAATGATGGAGAAGCTCCTGGAAAGAAGAAATCCCGCTTGAAGTTTGGCGAAGGGGAATCTGTGAAAACAGAAAAAACTTCTGTTGTCAAGAAAGCAGGAAGTGCAGCTTCCGCAGCATTGCACCGTGAGATCAGCAAAAATGAAGACGATAATGCGGCGGTAGAAGGTGCCCATAAGTTAGAAGAAAGCGGCGAAGGTGTTTACCGGCTGGAACAGAGAAGTGCCAGACGCAGGAAACAGAGGGCATTCAGAAAAAGAAGCAGACTTGAAAGACAGGAAGAGAAACAGACACAGGCGGCAGCCCGTCAGGAACAGAAGAAACTGAAAAAACAGATTCAGAAGCAACAGATCAAACGGGATTATGCCAAAGCGAAGCGAAGTGAACAGACAGTAGGAACAGCTACAAAAGGTACGATTGATTATATCAAGAAGATTGGCGGCAAAGTCACCAACTTTTTTAAAGAAAACCGGAAGGTGTATATCAGTGTAGCAGTTCTGATCGGATTGATGTTTCTGATCATAACGAATGTCACGTCATGCTCTGCAGTGTTTTTACAAAATGTGATCACTTACACCGGAACCAGTTATCTGTCATCGGATCAGGCAATCCGGGAAGCGGAACTGTATTACACACAGCTGGAAGCTAATCTGCAGGAGCGGATCAACAATATGGAATCTGAAGAACCAGGACATGAGGAATACCGATATAACATCGGACCTATTGAGCATGATCCGTTTATCCTGATTAGTTATCTGTCTGCAAAGTATGAAGAATTTACTTTTGAACAGGTCAAGCCGGAGCTGGACGCCTTGTTTGCAGAGCAATATCATTTAACTACTGAAGCAGTCAATGAGACTGTAACGGAGACAGCAACAGTAAGAGTTGGAGAATCTTTGGGACAGGTTGTGACCAGTGGATATTGTAACTGTCCAATCTGTTGTGGTATTTGGAGCGGAGGACCGACTGCCAGTGGAGCATATCCAACTGCCAATCATACCTTAGCGGTAGATGCTTCCAATCCGTTTGTTCCAATGGGAACAAAGGTAGTTATGAATGGTGTCGAATATACCGTAGAAGATACCGGAGCTTTCGCAAGATACGGTGTACAATTTGATGTCTATTATGACAGTCATGCGGCAGCATCTGCACATGGACATCAGACCTGGGAATGTTATCTTGCAGATGATAACGGAAGCAATGAAGTCGAAGTGACCAGAATCAGAGATGTGGACACGCTGAATGTAACATTGACCAGTGGAAACCTGATGTCAATCTGTCAGGACAGGTTGGGATTTTTCCAGAAAGAACTGTTCAGTGCCTACAACGATACCAAAGGCAACCTGCAGATGTTTGCAACACCGGTTGATTTTAACTGGTATTCCAGTGTGACCAGCTATTATGGATATCGGATTCATCCAATATCAGGAGCAAATCAGTTACACAATGGTATGGATATCGGAGCACCAGAAGGGACAAAAGTAATGGCAGGGCTGACCGGAACGGTTACAACTTCTGCTTATAACGACAGCTATGGCAATTATGTTGTAATCAAGGACAGTAAAGGCTATGAACTGCGGTATGCACATTTAAGCAGCCGGAGTGTATCTGCAGGTGCATCCGTCACGAAAGGTGATGAGATCGGTCTTGTAGGAAATACCGGAAATTCTACAGGAAGCCATCTTCACATTGAACTTTTGAAAAATGGAGAGCGGTTAAACCCGATCTTTTATCTGGAAACAGGAGAAGGGACAGGCTTTGGTGGTAATGAATATACCAGTGAAGCAGCGCAACGTTTACTGGAAGAGGCTGCAAAATATCTTGGAACACCGTATGTGTGGGGCGGATATTCCCCAAGTGGATTCGATTGTTCCGGATTTGTCAGCTACTGTCTGGTTCATTCCGGGGTAAGAAATACGGGAAGGCTGACTGCACAGGGACTGTACAACATTTGTACGCCAGTATCCCAGTCAGAAGCACAGCCAGGAGATCTGATCTTCTTTACCGGAACCTACGATGCAGGAGAACCAGTAACGCATATTGGAATCTATGTGGGCAATGGTCAGATGATCCATTGTGGGCATCCGGTTCAGTACACGTCCATCAACTCTCCATACTGGCAGAGCCATTTCTATGGATTCGGGCGATGGTAAGGAAAAGGGCGGTATAACAGCCGCCCGGAAAGGAGAAGAGATGAAAAGTCTTGAAAAAGCAACGGCAGATTATGAGAAAGCCAAGGAAAAAATGGAAGCATCTAAAGCCAGATATGAAGCAGATTTAAAGCGGTTCAAGGCTGCGGAGATTGCAAAAACAGAAGCAGAAAATCTGGAAATTGTAAGAATTATCCGTGCAATGGATATGAGTATTCCGGAATTGGAAGCTTTTAAAAAGAAAATGAAAAATGAGTTGCCCGGCAGGGTAGAAATACAGAAGGAGGAAATAAAAGCCGATGATGAATCTGGAAAAAATGAAACAGAAGAAGAGAACAAATACTAAAAGCAGGGTAAAAAAGAGTCTGCTTGCAGCAACGACATTTCTTTGCCTGACAACACCTTTGCTCCAGACACAGACTGCTTATGCAGCTGAGAATACCACGCCTGCAATCACGATTGAGAAACCGGATGGCTGGAAACAGGGAGAAACAACCATTGCTGTTACGGTAGATGCCAGCCATATGCCGGAAGGTTTCTCAATAGCAAAGATTGAAGCAAAAGCAGGAAAAGATGGAAGCTGGCAGGATGTAACTGGAAGCGGAAGTATCACGATCACAGGAAATCAGACAGTGTATGTGCGTGTGACAGATGGTGATGGAAAGGTGTATGAGCAGAATCGTTCTATTAAGTGTTATGACACGGAAAAGCCGACACTCTCTGCTTCCCTGACAGATGGTGTGCTGACGATTCAGGGGAATGATACAGTATCCGGGATTACTGCAGTAACAGTTAATGGCACCACTTATACAGATCTGAAGGATGGAATGCTGAGAGTGCAACTGACACAGAAAGATTTTACTACAAAACAGATTGAGATTACGGTAACAGACGGTGCCGGAAATACTTCTGAAAAGTATGTGTTGCAGAATCCTTATTATGAATGGGCAAAGAAGCAGGCAGAGAAACAGAAAACCTCCAGTGACAGCAATGGTGCAATGGCAACTACGACCAGTGCAGATGCAACGGGAACTGAAAAAACAACGACTTCTCCGCTTCCGCAGGATGCACAAGCTTCTGAGCCAACAGATGCAAAAGGAACTGTGGATGATCGGACAGTGACAGGTATTGAGGAACAGCTTAATAAAGAAGGCGAGACAGCAGATTCTGTTACTAAAACAGCTACGGAAGGCACAAAAGAGTTTTATACCATTTCAACTAAGAGTGGTAAGATTTTTTATCTGATCATCGACAATTCAAAATCTCAGGATAATGTGTATTTCCTTACAGAAGTCAGCGAGAAAGATCTGATGAACTTCACACTTTCTGATTCCGTGACACTTCCGGAAGTAGATACTGTTTATGCAGAACCAGAGAAACAGGCTGAAGAAGAAAAGCCGGAAACAACTGAGACAGCTGAGAAAGATAAGGTAGAGGATGAAATCCAGATGCCAGAAGATAAAAGTCCATTTGGAACGTATCTTCTGATTGCACTGGTTGCAGTAGGAGCTGCGGCAGGAGGATATTACTTCAAAGTCTATAAACCAAAGCATGAATATGATGACGAGGATGAGATGGAAGAGGATGAAGATGAATCCGAAGATTCAGAATCTGAAAAGCGGGAAGTAGACGATGCAGATGAGCAGGAAGAAAGTATAGAACCAGAAATCCTGAGAGACGAGGATTTTGATGATGCTGTGCTGGAAGATGAAGAAGAGGAGCAGGAGTAAATGAAGTTAGTGATTGCAGAAAAGCCATCGGTTGCGATGGCACTGGCTTCCGTGATTGGAGCCAGAACAAGAAAAGATGGCTACGTGGAAGGAAACGGTTATCTCGTTTCCTGGTGCGTAGGACATCTGGTTGGATTATGTGATGCATCAGAATACGATGAAAAATATAAAAAATGGAGATATGAAGATCTGCCGATTGTGCCGGAATGTTGGAAACACAGGGTATTGGAAGGCACGAAAAAGCAGTTTGGAATCTTGAAAAAACTGATGCGAGATTCCAAAGTAGATGAAGTAATCTGTGCTACAGATGCCGGGCGGGAAGGAGAACTAATCTTCCGTCTGGTGTATGAGCAGGCAGGATGCAAAAAGCCGATGAAGCGGCTCTGGATCTCTTCCATGGAGGAACAGGCAATTAAAGATGGATTTGCGTCATTAAAAGACGGTTCGTGTTATGACAGTCTCTATCAGTCAGCACTTTGCAGGGCAAAGGCAGACTGGCTGGTGGGAATCAATGCGAGCCGTCTTTTTTCCGTTCTGTATAACCAGAATCTGAAAGTTGGAAGAGTACAGACACCAACACTTGCCATGATCGTGGATCGAAATCAGAAGATCAAGGAATTTACCAAAGAAAAATATTATATGGCTCATATCAAGTTTGACGAGATGGATGCGGTCACAGAGCATTTTCAGAAAAAAGAAGATGCAGATAGAGTGGCTGCGGACTGTATGGAGCGTATGTGCGAAGTGGAAAAGGATGATGTGAAAGAAAAAACGGTCCGTCCTCCGAAGCTCTATGATTTGACCACTCTGCAGAGGGAAGCAAACAGAATGTTTGGTTATACCGCACAGCAGACATTGGATGCCGTGCAGGAGATGTATGAGCAGAAGCTGGTCACTTATCCGAGAACAGACAGCCAGTATCTGACAGATGAGATGGGAGAAAGCACTGAAACACTGATTCAGATGTTACTTGGGAAAATGCCTTATGCTGAAGGTCTGGAATATCACCCAGACGTGAGTAAGGTATTAAATTCAAAGAAAGTATCCGATCACCATGCGATTATCCCAACCATGGAAGTAGCCAAAGCAGATATTGGTGAACTGAAAGAACGAAACCGCAAGATTTTGTATCTGATCAGTGCCAGGGTTCTGACAGCAACTGCAGATCCTTATATTTATGAAAGCCATAAATGCCAGATCACCTGCAATTATCATACGTTTTATCTCACAGCAAAGAAAACAAAGCAGGAAGGATTCAAGGCGATCGAAAATAAATTGAAACAGTTCTTTGGCGTAAAGATTGAGAAAGAAGAGCCGGAGCTGGATATCTGGGCAGGCAAGCATTACGGTCCCTGTGATTCTTTGGTATCGGAGCATTTCACACAGCCACCGAAACAGTACACAGAAGATACCCTGCTTTCTGCGATGGAACGTGCAGGGAATGAAGAACTGACCGAAGATACAGAAAAGAAAGGACTTGGTACTCCGGCAACAAGGGCAGCAATCATTGAAAAACTGATTCAGTCTGGTTTTGTGAAAAGGGAAAAGAAAAATCTGGTGCCGACAGATGATGGTAATGTATTGATTACAGTTCTGCCAGATGAGATTAAATCTCCGAAGATGACCGCAGAGTGGGAAATGGCATTGAATCACATTGCCCAGAATACAGAGACAGCAGATGAATTCCTAAATGGGATTACAGAACTGATGCAGGAACTGGTTGCCAGGTATCAGGGAATTTCAGAAGAAAAGAAAAATCAGTTTCAGGGAAAGGCAAAAGGAGAAGTCATTGGCAAATGTCCCCGATGTGGAGCAGATGTCCAGGAAGGGAAAGTAAACTTTTACTGTTCTGACCGGAACTGTACTTTTACCTTATGGAAGAATGATAAATTCCTTGCGAGTCAGGGAAAAAAGATGGATAAGACGGCAGCAAAGAAGTTCCTGTCTAAAGGAAAAATCCATTATAAGGATCTGGTATCAAGAAAAACAGGGAGACAGTACGAAGCAACTGTGGAGATGGTTGATCCCGGAGAGGGAAATGTACAGTTCAATCTGATTTTTCCACAACGATAAGTAGTGTATTGCAGGCAGTCTAAGGACTGTCTGTTTTAATACAAATATATGAAAGAGAGGACCTTAGCATGAAGAAAAAAGGTAATTTTAGAAAAGTAGTATCTGGCTTGCTGGCAGGCATGACAATGCTTAGTACAGTGCTATCTCCGATGACGGCATATGCAGCGGAGATCCAGCCAGAGGAGAAACCTCCACTTTATGAGGAAGTGAAAGACCTTCTGGATGAAGATGAGGTGGTGACTGCCAAAGATTATGAAATCGAAACAGGCAGTGTATTTAATGTGAAATCAGATTATACCGGACTGGAAATCAAGGATGATAACAAGGTTAAAGTCACATTTGAGGAAGCAAAGAATGATAAGAATGAGGATTTTACGACAGATCATGCGGACACTTACAAAGCGGTCTATTATGTGGAACCGGTAAATCAGGAGCATCCGAAGTACCAGATCAGCCGAAAGCTGATTGTGCGTGAGAAAGAAACAGAAGTGCAGACAGAAACTGCAGGGAGTGAAGCAGTAACCGAATCAGAAACAGCTGGCAGTGAACAGCAGACAGAGGAAACGGAGAATTCAGAAGCAGACTCGGAATTGCTTCCAACAGAGGAAGTGACGGAAAGCGAGATAGAAGAATTTGATTCTCAGGCAAGCGAACTATTACCGGATATGGAAGAAGATACTGAAAATACAACGGATTCGGAAACAGGTCTTACAGTATCGGATGCAATGGAGCAGGCGGAAGAGGAAGGAATTGATTTATACGCCATGGAAGCTGGTGAAACAGTCACTTTTATGGCAAAGACAAGTGCAAGAAGTGTACAGAAAGTATCTGTTACAAGAGGAACTCTGTATCGTTATGCGGATTATGGTTATGGTTCTTATCTTACCTATCAGTATACGGTTCAGTTTGGAAATGTATCTGCGACTGCTTACTGTGTACAGCCATCAAAACCGGGACCAGGAACAGGTAATTACACGATTAGTAAAGTCGGAGATGGAAAAACATTAGCTAAGGTATGTTATTACGGAACCAAGGCAGCAGGAGATGAAGGATTCTTTACAGAAGAGAATGGTTATGGAAATCTTAGTGCTGGAGCAAAATTCATTCTTGTTCATCTGGCGGCTTCTTATGCTAATGGAAGTGGCGACGCTTTTTCCGGAGCGAATAGTACAGCCAAGAATTTAGCAATGAAATTGTATAATTATTGTGTTTCACAGCCAGAAATACCGGATGTAGCAATGTCATTTTCTGATGGAGATGTAAAAGCTTATGTGGATGGCAATTCACAGAGAACCAAAGATATTACATTCAAAGCAGATAAGCTACAGACAATTACGATGAAGCTTCCGTCTGGTGTGAAACTTCATAATCTAAGCACAGGCACAACAAGTAAAGCTGGTGCAAGTGTAGAAATTTGCGGAGGAACAAAGTTTTATCTTTCTGCACCACTGACACAGGTGAGTGACGTGGCACAGAGCTGGTCTTCTACAATGAAGGGAAGTATTACAAAAGATTACTCTGCTTATAAAATCACCACCGGATCTGACACGCAGGATCTTGCGTTGGTATTTGGTGAAGGTGTGACAGATGAAAAATATATTGATTTCAAAGTGTCTTGGATTGAACAGGCTACGATCGAAATCGTAAAGAAAGACGATACAGCGGATGTCAATCTTGCAGGTGCAGTATTCGGTGTATACAGCGATGAGGCATGTACAAAGCTGATCACTCAGATGCCGGCAACAGATAAGAATGGAAAATCCTCTGTTACGATCATCAAGACACAGGATACCGTTTATCTGAAAGAGATCACAGCGCCACAGGGATATGTAGTAAATGCAACGGCAACAAATGTGAAACTGGTAGCAAGTAAGACCTCGGCTGTGACCGTGGAAAACAAGGAGCAGCTGGCAGAGCTTACCATTTACAAAGAAGGTCAGGTTCTTATCGGTGCAGAAGTCAGTGAGAGTGGAACCGTATTCCAGTATGAGAACCGCAGACAGAAAAATGCAGTATATAACGTGTATGCCGGAGCGGATATCGTAACTGCTTATGGCACAAAAGTGTACAGCAAAGGTGACTTGGTAAAAGAAAATCTGACAACAGGTGAGAATGGTTCTGTCACACTGAAAAACCTGCATCTTGGAACCTATGTGGTAAAAGAAGCAAAAGCACCGGACAATTTCTATAACGGCAGCGAAGAAAAGCCAGTGACTCTGACCTATGCCGGACAGAATAAAGAAGTTGTATTTGCAGATGTGACTTTTAACAACGAGAGACAGAAAGCAGATGTTTCCGTAGTAAAACAGGATAAAGACACCAAGAAACCACTGAATGGCGGTATTTTTGCTCTGTATGCATCCGATGATATTAGAAATGCAGACGGAACCGTTGTTGTGAAAAAAGGAACACTGATTGAGAAAGCAACTACTGGAGCAGATGGGAATGCAAAATTCACAGCGGATCTTCCGATTGGATATTCCTATTTTGTAAAAGAAGATCAGGCACCGGAAGGCTATGTAAGAAATACAGAAGATGTGTATACGTTCAAGTTTTCTTACACCAATGATAAAGAAGCAACCGTATCTTTTGCCCATACCTTCAGTAATGACCGTGTGACAGCAAAGATCAATTTATTCAAAGTTGATAAAGAAACAGGAAAAGCAGTACCGCAGGGAGATGCCACACTGAAAGGTGCAGTTTATGGTCTGTATGCCCGTGAAGATATTGTGCATCCGGACGGAGCAACCGGAACTATTTATAAAGCAGGAGAACAGATAGCATCTCTTACAACAGATGACAAAGGACAGGCTTCTGTAAATGGCTTGTATCTTGGCAAATATTATATCAAAGAGATTACACCTCCGACCGGATACCTGGCAGATACAGAAGAGCATGATCTTACGTGCAGTTATGAAGGAGATATGACAGCAGAAGTGAAAAGAGAGTGCACTTCCAGTGAGCAGGTCATCAAGCAGCCATTCCAGATTATTAAAGCAGCCAACAATGGAAAGACAGATGCAGATCTGTTATCCGGAGCTGGATTTACAGTTTATCTGAAATCTTCCCTTACAAAGAAAGCAGATGGAAGTTATGATTTTGATTCTGCAAAACCAGTAGTGAGTGGAGAAAAAGGAGCAACTGAGATTTTCACAGATGAAAAAGGGTATGCCTGCAGTATTCCATTACCATTTGGAAGCTATATCGTGCGTGAGACAACAACACCGCACAACTACAAGCCAGTCGATGATTTTGAAGTGAATATCACAGAGCATCATCCAAATGAGCCGCAGATCTGGCGTGTGCTTCTGGATGAAGAGTTTAAGGCAAAACTGAAAATCGTGAAAAAAGACGATGAAACAAAAAAATCCGTCCTGATTGCAGGAACAGAATTTAAAGTGTACGACCTTGACAACAAAAAGTACGTGGAACAGGTAACAACTTACCCAGTGACAACCACTCACAAGTCCTATTTTACCGACAGTCAGGGATATCTGATCATGCCGAAGAATCTGAAAATCGGACATTACCGGATTGAGGAAGTCAATGCACCGGAAGGGTACACAATCAACAAGAACTATGTAGAGATTGCAGTGGATGCAAACACAGCATACAAGATGGATTCTGAGAGCGGAGATGCCATTATTACGGTAGATTACGAGAACCATCCAGTAAAAGGAAAGCTGACAATCTATAAAAAAGGTGAGATGCTGACCGGATTTAAAAAGGATTTTGTTTATGAAGAAAGATACCTGAAGGGTGCGGAATTTAATGTATATGCAGCTGAAAATATCTATACACCGGATTATCAGAAAGATGAAAACGGAAACAGGCAGCTGATCTATGCGAAGGATGCACTGGTAACAACTGTTACGACCGGGGAAGATGGAAAAGCAGTTGCAGAGAATCTGCCGCTTGGTTCTTACTATGTGGTAGAAAAGACTGCACCGGAAGGATTCGTTCTGAACCATGACAGATCAGAAGTCGCATTTGTCTATGCCAATCAGGATACACCTGTGATCGAACAGGAAGTGACTGTTGGTGATGACCGACAGAAAATTGCGATCCAGGTAGAAAAACAGGATGCAGAAAATGGTACAACCGTAGCTGGAGCTGTCTTTGGTATCTATAACAAAGAAGATATCAAGGCAGATGGAAAGGTGATCGTAAAAGCAGAGACACTCTTACAGGAAATGACTTCTGATAATGATGGTCTTGCAGCATGTACGCTGGATCTGCCACTTGGACAGTATTATGTAAAAGAGTTAAAAGCACCGGCTGGATTTGTATCCTCTGATGAAGTTCTGAATCTGGATGCTTCTTACCAGGGACAGGATGTGAAGACAGTAAAACTGAAAACAGTGAAAAAGAACCAGCCGACAACAGTAGAAATCACGAAATCTGATGTAACAACAGGTGTGGAGCTGGATGGGGCAAAACTCACCGTTCTTGATAAAGAAGGAAATGTTGTGGATCAGTGGACTTCTGTAAAAGATCAGCCACATGTGATCAAACGACTGACAGTTGGTGAGGAATACACTCTTCGTGAGGAAATGGCACCTTATGGATATCTGAAAGCAATGGATGTGAAGTTCACGCTGAAAGATACAGCCGAGATTCAGAAAGTAGAGATGAAAGATGAAGTTCCGACAGGACTTCTGATCATCAACAAAAAAGGAGAGTTTTTGGATAAAGTGACACTTCTGGACCATGTAAAAGGTACTGTGGAGCATCTCTTTGAATATGTAACCGGAAGTATTACAGATGTAACTTTCGATGTATTTGCTGCGGAAGATATCAAAGCGGCAGATGGTGTCAGCGAAGATTATTTCAAAGCAGATGAAAAAGTGGGAACTATTACTACAGATTCCAATGGCATTGCACAGATGGGAGATCTCCCGGCTGGAAAATACTATGTGAAGGAAGTAAAAACAGCCCATGGTTATGTGCTGGATAAAGAGCCGAGATATGTTGACCTTTCCTACCGGGACCAGAATACACCAGTCATCACTTATGATGAAAAATGGCAGAATGCCCGTCAGAAAGTAAAGGTTACGGTTCTGAAGAAAGAAAAAGACACAGAACGTGTTCTTGCAGGTGGTGTATTCGGTCTTTATACCAGTGAAGATATCAAAAATGCAAAGGGCGAGGTACTTCTTGAGAAAGACAGTTTGATCGAGCAGCGAGTAACAGATGAAAAAGGACAGATTACTTTTACGGCAGATCTTCCGGTAGATGGAAAATACTATGTGAAAGAAATCTTTGCGCCGGACGGATTTGTTACAACAGATGAAGTACAGGAGTTTACCTTTGAATATGCCGGAGAAGACCAGGCAGAAGTAAGCTACGACTTTACTTTTGAAAATCAGCCAACCACAGTAGAGCTGACCAAAACAGACCTGACTACAGGTAAAGAACTTCCAGGTGCACACCTGAAAGTAACGGATTCAGATGGCAATACAGTGGATGAATGGACTTCTACGGAAGAATCCCATGTGATCAAAGAACTGGTTGTTGGTAAGGAATACACCATGACAGAGACAAAACCGGCAGATGGATATGTCACTGCAGAAAGTATTACTTTCACAGTAGAGAATACAGCAGAGGTTCAGAAGCATGAGATGAAAGATGATGTGACAAAAGTGCAGATCAGTAAGACGGATATCACAGGAGAAACTGAGATTCCAGGTGCAAAACTGACGGTTCTTGACAAAGACGATCAGGTAGTAGAGAGCTGGATTTCCACAGAGGAAGCACACTATATCGAAAAACTGCCAATCGGTAAATATACCTTACGTGAAGAGCAGGCACCGAAAGGATATCTTCTGACAGCCGATGTGACGTTTGAGGTGAAAGACACCGGAGAAATCCAGAAAGTGGCTATGAAAGATGATACTGCCAAGGGAAAAGTGATTCTCAATAAGACAGATAAATCGTCAGGAGAACCACTGAAAGGGGTAGAATTTGAACTTCGTGACAGCAAAGGCAAGGTTCTGGAAACCTTAAAGACAGACGCTGCCGGTCATGCTGAAAGTAAGCTGTATGAGATTGCCACATTTAAGAACGGCAAATATGATACAGCAATCAAGTATTATCTGGTGGAAACAAAAACACTGGATGGATACACACTGGATCAGACCAAGCATGAAGTGACATTTGCTTATGCGAATGACAGTACACCAGTCGTGGAAGTTACTTTCAATCTGACAAATGAGAAACCGGAAGTTCCAGAAACACCGAACACACCGGATACACCACAGTCCCATGAAGAGACAAAAGTATCAAATGCACCAAAAACAGGTGACAGCACGAATATTTGGCTGCCGATTCTGCTTCTGGTAATTTCCACAGGAGGTATGGCAGGACTTTATATCTGCAGAAAAAGGAAAAACAAATAAGGAAACCAACGGTTATGATTGGGAGCTTCTATGTGAGGCTCCCTTTTTCATACAAAAAATTACAGAAAGGAACAGAAAACTATGATGAAAGCAATGGAAAAAAGACAGGAAGCACGAAAAAACCAGGAGAAAACTTTAAAGAGAATGATGGCTTATCAGAAGAAAGCCGAGCAGATGGTCAGCAGAAAAAGAATGAACCATCACATGATCAGAAAGGGGTAAAAGCGTATGATGAACAGAAAAGAATTTTATGAATATGTCAAAGACAATGTAAAGGAGTATCTGCCAGAGTCTTATAAGGACGCAGAAATTAAACTGCAGGAAGTAGAAAAAAACAACGGGTTGAAGTTGACAGGTATTACGATTCCAAACGGAGATCAGAGAATCGTACCGACAGTCTATCTGGATTCCCTCTACCAGGAATATATTCATGGAAAAGATGTAGACTCTTGTGTTGGCGATGTGGCTGATATGCGTATTGAGGCACAGGGAAAAGCAGAATTTTTTGATATGGGAGTTCCGGATATTCTTGATTATGAAAAGATGAAGGACAAATTACAGGTGAGAATTTGTGACAAAGAATGGAATACCGATCGTTTGGCAGACAAAGTAGTCACAGAACACGGAGATTTTGCAGCTTATTATGCAGTAAATCTGGAGGAAAATGGAGAGGGAATCAGCAGTATTCCGGTAACTGTTTCTCTGATGAACGAATGGGGAGTATCTGTCGAACAGATTCAGGCAGATGCGATGATGGCAGATAAGAACAGAGGAGTGCAACTGGTGGATATGACACAGATTGTCGAATCCATGATTTTTGGAGGAACACCAAAGAATCTTTTGAATGAAAAACTGGATATGGAAACTGTGGAGAATCCAATGTTCTGCCTTACCAATGAATCTAAGATGAATGGGGCTTCCCTGTTACTGCAGGAAGATATTCGTAAACAGATTGGGGAATGCCTGGGTAGTGATTACTTTGTCATCCCATCTTCCGTTCATGAAGTGCTGATTCTCCCTGATAACGGAATTTTTCAGGTCCCGGAATTAAATGCGATGGTACAGGAAGTCAATGAGACACAGGTGGAAAGACAGGAACAGCTTTCAGATAAGGTTCAGTTCTGTGACAAAAAGACCGCAGTAATGGAAAATGCTGAGCGCAGGGAAACTCGTCTGGAGAAGGAAAAAGCAGCCGAGAAAGCGGAAGTAAAAGGTGGAATCCATGGAAAACTGGAGAAAGCTAAAGCAGAGATCAAGGCAAAAGAGGCAGACAAAGTGCCAAAGAATAAGTCAAAAGATCTTGCCGCAGCATTATAAAGAGAAGTAACGATGATTTTTAGGGGACTGTGCTAAGCAGTCCCTGATTTTATGAAAAGGAGTAGCGCATGGCAAATAAATTATATGCAATGGAACAGCTGACGGAAGAGGTGGCAAAAGATGTAGCTGCCAGTCCGCAGGAATGGATGCGATTCCTTAACACGGCATCCAGACTGTACAAATACACTTTTCCAGAACAGCTTTTAATTTATGCACAGCGGCCGGAAGCAACTGCCGTAGCATCCATGGAAATCTGGAATCAGAAGATGTACCGCTGGATCAAAAAGGGATCTAAGGGGATTGCCTTGATTGACAATACTTCCGGACCGAAAACAAAACTTCGGTATGTATTTGATGTGCAGGACACTTATAAAGTGCGGAATCTTGGAAAGGATCCTCAGTTATGGAATCTTCCGGTGGAAGGAGAACATCTGGTGGCAGATTATCTGCAGGAGCAGTTATCACTGGAAGATACAGAAGGAGGACTTGCTGAAAGTCTGCATCAGGCAGCGAAGGAGAGTATGCAGGAATGGCTTCCAGATGCATTGGAAGAACTGAGACTGGATGTGACAGGGACATTTTTGGAAGAACTGGACGAACAGAATCAGGAAGTAGAGTTCCGGGAATTGATGACCAATAGTGTCTGGTATGTATTACTAAACCGGTGTGGACTGGATGTACAGGAATATCTGGATGCAGAGGATTTTCGGCATATAACAGACTTCAATCAGCTGAAAATATTAGGACATCTGGGAAGTGCAGTCAACGAGATCAGCAGACCAGTCCTGATGCAGATTGGACGATATGTTCTGAATGATCTGGAAAATGACCTGAAAACGGTTGCAAAAGAAAAAGAAGTAGCTTATAATGAGTTTAACACGTTAATTCGTGAAAATAATGCGAGTAACACAGAAGATAGAGAAGAAAATAAGGAGGAAACGGATTATGAGAGAGATCAGTTACAGCCAGAACGGAGAGTATCAGATTCCAGATATCAGCCTGGAAGAGACGAGAGGAACCATCGGGAAGTACGGAATGATGAGGAAAGAGTATCTGAGAAACCACAAGGTAGCCAGGTTCAACATTCTGACACTGCAGAACCGTCTGGACAGTCACCTGATGGAGATCGACAGTCAGGCAAGGCAGAGAGTAGACAACCTGATGAACGAACTTCTGGAGAAAGATCCGGCACCGGACAAAATGGCAGACGGGATGGCATGGACCAGACACATGAACCAGATCAAGGCACAGGCAGAGGAGCTGGTGATTCAGGAGATTATTTACAGTTAAGCCTGTTCCTAACAGAAGAGGAACAGTTAGGAGAAATAAGGAAAGCGGCAGCTGCATTGGAACAGCCAGCCGCTTTTCTTATTTCCGATGAAGTGGTAAATGATATTCTCCGCACGGGAAGCGGACAGAAAAATACACTGTTTCATATTACAGCAAGACTGATTGAAGGTCTGGATAATGAAGAAATGCGGAGTTTTCTGAAAGATGAATATGGAACTGGTGGCAAAGGATTTACCATAGATGGTCAGAAAATCAGTATCTGGTATGACAATGATGGTATCCGTATCCGGCGAGGGGACTCTGCCAGAAGAAACTTTGACCGCATGGTTACGTGGGAAGAAGCAGCGAACAGAATTCGGGATATGTATGAGGATGGAAATTACGTGGATAATTTGATTTCCAATAATGCCATTGAACAGGAGCAGGAAGAAATGACCAATCTTCTTGCACTTCATTTTCGGGATACTTGCAGAAACTGGGAAAAGAAACAATCATATTCAGACTGGCAGGATGTAGTGAGTGGAGCATGGACAGATCAAGAGGAAGCAGATGCGATTGTCTATCGTTTTGAATGGCTGCAGAAATATATGGATGAGAATCCGGGAGATTATCACCGCTGGGAGATTCAGCATAATCCGGAATATCTCCAACGCTTTCAGGATCTTCAGAGGGAGCGTTCCTGGGTAGACCAGAAATTTACGGTCGAACGTCCGGCACTTTCCTTTATTACACAAGATGAAATAGATGCTGTCCTTAGAAGAGGCGGCATTACAGCCGGAGGGCGCAACCGGATCTATGAGTATTTCATGGAGCATCATGATATGAAAGATGCAGCAGAGTTCCTGAAAAATGAGTATGGAACAGGTGGTGCATCACCTGGGATACCGGGAGCGTATGAATCTGATGCCTCACATGATGCAAAAGGATTAAAACTTGCGAAAGGAAAGATTGGCAGTCCAGAAGTAGAAATTCTATTAAAATGGAATAAGGTTGCAGAACGTGTCCGTCAGCTGATCCGCACCGATGATTTCTTATCACCGGAAGAATTGGAAAAGTATGAAGAGCGGCAGGAAGCACAGAGACTGGCAGATTTGGAAGAAGCACAGCAGATGTTAGGAGAACAGCTGGAGCAGGATACTTTGACAGCGGAAGATATAACTGATTTGCGATTAGTTGATTCAGAATATATGTCTGGTACCAGAACAAAAATCCACGATTTTGATTGCAAAGTTAAGGGAGAAGCGAATCGGCTTCAATACACATTAGAATATCATGATGATGGAGAAGGTTTCACGATTCATACGGAAAAAGATGATATTTGGAATCGAATGTCAACACAAGAATTGGAACGTCTGGATGTAAAACTCGGACAAGAAGTACTTTATTATCATTATCACAACAAAACTGTAAATGCGGATACTTTAGATGAATTACGGGAAATCAGGGAAGAAATTATGGAGGAAGAGTCCTCGTATTTTACTGCTATTTCTCAACGTGTGTGGACAGATTATGATAAAAAAGAAAAAGAATTATCTGGAGAAGTTGAGGTATCGGAAGAAAAAGAATCTTTGGAAGAGATTAACGGAATATCAGAAACGATTCCAGCAACGAACTTCCGCATCACAGATGATGAGCTTGGACAGGGTACAGCAAAAGAAAAGTTCCGTGCCAATATCATGGCTATCCAGTTGTTAAAGAAATGTGAGGATGAGAATCGCAATGCAACACCGGAAGAACAGGAAATCTTATCCAGGTACGTTGGCTGGGGAGGTCTTGCAGATGCATTTGATGAGACAAAAGCTGCATGGGAGACAGAATATTTGGAATTAAAGACGGTTCTTACACCAGAGGAATATGCTGCAGCCAGAGCTTCCACCTTAAATGCTCATTATACACAGCCGATTGTGATTGAAAGTATGTATCAGGTGTTGGAGAATCTGGGATTTACAAAAGGAAATATTCTGGAGCCGTCTATGGGAGTTGGTAACTTCTTTGGAATGCTTCCGGAGAATCTAAACCAGTCCAAACTCTATGGTGTGGAACTGGACAGCATCAGTGGTAGAATTGCAAAGTTGCTCTATCCAGATGCCAATATTCAGATTAAAGGTTTTGAGAAGACAGATTATCCTAATGATTTTTTTGATGTGGCGATTGGAAATGTGCCATTTGGTGCATACAAGGTCAATGACCGTCAGTATGATCGCTACAATTTCATGATTCATGATTACTTTCTTGCCAAGACTATAGATCAGTTACGTCCAGGCGGCGTGGCTGCACTGATCACAACAAAGGGAACCATGGATAAAGCATCACCGGAAGTTCGGAAATATCTGGCAGAGCGTGCAGACCTGCTGGGCGCAATCCGACTGCCGAACACAGCTTTTAAGGCAAATGCAGGAACAGAAGTCAGTGCTGATATCCTGTTTTTCCAGAAGAGGGAAAGCCTTACGAAAGAAATGCCGGAATGGATAAATCTGGATAGTGATGTCAATGGCATTACAGTCAATCAGTATTTTGTTCAGCATCCGGAAATGATTCTGGGTGAGATGAAAGAAGTGTCCGGTCCGTATGGTATGGAAACAACCTGTGCTCCAATGGAAGGAGCTGATTTAGAATTACAGTTAGCAGAAGCAGTGAAACACATCAAGGGAAGCATGGCACCGGTAGTAGATGTGGAGACAGAACTGGATGAGATGCCAGAGAGTATTCCAGCAGATCCAAATGTGCGAAATTACAGTTATACGGTGGTAGATGATCAGGTATATTACCGTGTCAACTCTTTGATGAATCAGGTGAAAATGCCTGCCGCTACTGCAGAACGTGTAAAAGGGATGGTTGCAATCCGTGATACTGTCCGAGAGCTGATCGCTTTGCAGATGGAGGAAAACGTCACAGATGAAGAAATCCAGAAACAGCAGGAAAAACTGAATCAGGTGTATGATACCTACACAGCAAAGTATGGAGTTATTGGAAGTAATGCTAATAAACGGGCATTTTCTGATGACTCTTCTTATTGTCTGCTGTGTTCCCTGGAAGACTTGAATGAAGATGGAACATTGAAGCGGAAAGCGGACATGTTCACCAAACGAACCATCAAAAAGGCGGTTGCTGTGACAAGTGTGGAGACAGCCACAGAAGCACTTGCTCTGTCTTTAAATGAAAGGGCTAAAGTAGATCTCCCATATATGGCACAGCTGACCGGAAAGACCGAAGAGAAAATTACAGAAGAGCTGGTTGGAGTTATCTTCAAAAATCCACTGACAGACCAGTGGGAAAGCGGAGATGAATATCTCTCCGGAAATGTTAGGGATAAATTAAATACTGCGAGAACTTTTGCAGAGAATCATCCGGAATTCACATCGAATGTGCGTGCACTAGAGGCAGTTCAGCCGAGAGATCTGGAAGCATCGGAGATTGAAGTGCGTATTGGAGCTACCTGGATTGAACCTTCGGATTATCAGGATTTTATGCAAGAAACATTGCATACACCATGGTATCTGCTTCAGAAAGAAATACAGGTGAAATTCTCTGAGGTAAATGGTGAGTGGAGGATTACAGGAAAGAATGCCGACAGTCCCCAAAATGCGTTTGCCTATGCAACGTATGGAACTGAGAGAGCAAATGCCTATAAGATTCTGGAAGATACCCTGAACCTGAAAGATGTACGCATCTATGATAAGAGTGTCAATGAAAATGGTGATGAGATCCGTGTCCTTAATAAGAAAGAAACCATGCTGGCATCACAGAAGCAGGATGCCATGAAAGCAGCATTTAAGGACTGGATTTTTAAAGACCAGCAGAGACGTGAACGACTGGTAAAGGTGTACAATGAACGATTTAATAGCATCCGTCCCCGTGAATATGATGGCAGTCATTTGACTTTCCCAGGAATGAATCCGGAAATAGAACTTCGTCCGCACCAGAAAAATGCAGTTGCACATCAGCTTTACGGAGAGAATGTACTTCTTGCTCATGTAGTAGGAGCAGGGAAGACCTACGAAATGGTAGCAGCTGCAATGGAAAGTAAAAGACTGGGATTATCACAGAAGAATCTCTTTGTCGTGCCGAACCATTTGACGGAGCAGTGGGGTGCAGAATTCCTACAGTTATATCCGGGAGCCAATATCCTAGTAGCAACCAAGAAAGATTTTGAACCGGCAAACCGGAAAAAGTTCTGTGCCAGAATCGCTATGGGAAATTACGATGCTATTATTATCGGTCATTCTCAGTTTGAGCGTATTCCAATCTCTGATGAGCGGCAGGAAGCCATGTTACGGAAGCAGATTGATGATCTGGAAATGGCAATCCAGAGTGCAAGGTATGAACAGGACGGCGGGCGTTATACCGTCAAACAGATTGAAAAGACCAGAAAAACATTGCAGACAAGATTGGAAAAACTGAATCAGAAGGAGAAAAAAGATCAGGTAGTTACGTTTGAAGAACTGGGCGTGGATCATTTGTATGTAGATGAAGCACACAGCTATAAAAATGCGTTTCTCTATACAAAAATGAGAAATGTAGCCGGGATTGCACAGAATGAAGCACAGAAATCCGCAGATATGTTCAATAAATGTCAGTATCTGGATGAGATTACCGGAGGGAAAGGCATTACCTTTGCTACAGGCACACCAATCAGCAACAGCATGACGGAATTATATGTTATGCAGCGGTATCTGCAGAACAGCAAATTACAAAATATGGGACTTGGATTGTTTGATTCTTGGGCTTCCACTTTTGGAGAAGTTGTCACGAGTATCGAACTTGCACCGGAAGGAACAGGTTATCGTGCAAAGTCCAGATTCGCACGGTTTTATAATATTCCGGAACTGATGAATATGTTCAAGGAGATTGCAGATATCAAGACTTCCGATCAGTTAAAGCTTCCTGTGCCGGAAGCGGAATATGAAACAGTGGTGCTGAAACCAACGGAACAACAGAAAAAAATCGTAGAAAGTCTGGGAGAACGTGCAGAAGTTGTCAGAAACGGCGGGGTAGATGCCTCGGTCGATAATATGCTAAAAATCACCAATGACGGAAGGAAGTTAGCATTGGATCAGCGTTTGGTGAATGAATTATTGCCAGATAATCCAGAAAGTAAAATATCAGTTTGTGCAGAGAAAAGCTATGAAATATGGAAAGACACAGCAGCACAGAAATCCGCACAGTTGATTTTCTGTGATTTGAGCACACCAAAAGGTGATGGCAGTTTCAATGTTTATGATGACTTGAAGCAGAAACTGATGGAGAAAGGTGTACCGGAAAAAGAGATTGCTTTTATTCATGATGCAAATACAGAAGCAAAGAAGACGGAGCTGTTTGGAAAAGTGAAATCCGGGCAGGTTCGTTTTTTGATTGGCTCAACAGCAAAGATGGGTGCAGGAACCAATGTGCAGGATCGTTTGATTGCCCTGCATCATCTGGATATTGGTTGGAAACCATCTGACTTGGAACAGAGGGAAGGACGTATTATCCGTCAGGGAAACCATAATAAAAAGGTTCATATCTTCCGGTATGTAACAGAATCCACATTCGACAGTTATATGTGGCAGTTAATCGAGAACAAGCAGAAATTCATCTCCCAGATTATGACGAGCAAAGCACCGGTCAGAAGTTGTGAAGATGTGGACGAAGCGGCGCTGTCTTATGCAGAGGTCAAAGCACTTGCAACCGGAAATCCGGCAGTAAAAGAGAAGATGGCATTGGATGTGGACGTGGCAAAGTTGAAACTTTTAAAAGCCAACCACATGAATAATCAGTACCGTTTGGAAGATGACATTGCAAGGAATTTTCCGCAACAGATTGCAAAACTGATGGAGATCATTGACAGCTACAAGGCAGACATCGCTCATTTTTCTGAGCATAAAATCACAGATCCAGAGCAGTTTTCTATGGAAATCAGTGGCAAAGTGTTCACAGAAAAGAAAGAGGCAGGTACGGCACTTCTGGCGGTCTGCAAAGACATTAAGTCTGTAGATGCAGCTATGGACATTGGAAGCTATCAGGGATTCAACATGAGAATCCAATTCGACAGCTGGAGCAAAGAGTTTATCCTGTCTGTAAAGCATGAATCGGTAGCTAAAGTTCGGTTGGGAGCCGATGCTCTAGGAAATATCACTCGTATCAACAACCTTTTGGAAAGCTATCCGGAGAAACTGGCAGAAGCAGAACAACGGCTGGAAACGGTTCAGGAGCAGATGACAAATGCCAAAGAGGAAGTCGGGAAGCCATTTCCAAAAGAAGAGGAACTGAGCCAAAAACTGGAGCGGCTGTCAGAATTAAATGCACTTCTCAATATGGATGAACGGGAAGATACAGAAACAGAGCAGTCGGAATCAAAAGAGAAAGAAGAAAGACCGGCACGAGGTTCTATCCATGAGAAGCTGCAGATTTATAAAGAAAAGAGTCAGCGGGAAAGTGAAACTGGCAAGGAAAATAGAAAACGGGACTTCGGTCTGGAATAAGAAAACAAGGAAGATGGCATAATCTGGCAGAAAGAATGTTCTGTGGGTTATGCCTTCTTTCAGAATACGGGAGGAACTTATATGGCAAGAAGTATGATAACAGGTAGAGAAACACAGAAAATGCAGGAATATACGCAGGAACGGATCAATCAGGCAGAGCGTAGAGGCGTAGAATTTTCAACAGATGTAAAAGAACAGATTTTTGAATATGCGAATCTGATCGGCGAGGAAGAGAAAGTTAGAACTTTGGTAAGAAATCTGGCAGATGCAGTGAGTCAGGCAGATCAAGAAGGTGTAGAGGATTTGCTGGATGACGCAAGAATGGATATTCAGGAACTGCCGGATCCAACCATAGGTAAGCTAGAATTACGTGACTATGGATATACAGCAGAAGATATGGTACCGCTTAGAAAAGAAGCAGCTCTTGATTATCACAGAATGGGTTCTAAAATTTATTGCCTTGGTAGTGATGACAGTAAAGGTGAATATGCGAGTAAAGAAATGATACAGGCATACGATGGTTTGTTTGGAATGGAATCGCAGATGTGGGAACGGATAAAGGATAACAACCTGGATTATGCAGAAGAAAATTTAGGAGCATTTCAGGAGCCTATGAGTGTCATTGAGCAGGAAGAAGCACTGAAATTATACGATGCCGGAGCAGATATCTATCTGATCACTAGTTTTTCATCACCGATGTATGTCACGGAACGCATGGAAATTGAACGAGGACCAGAGCATTATCAGATGTCTATGACAGAACTGGAGCGTTTCCGTAAGCTGGAATGGGAAATGCAGAAGTATCCACAGATTCAGTCATTGAAAGAAGCAAACCTGTTGTTAGGAACAAGAAGGACATTTGGTATTTATCAGATCCGGGATGATTCACCGGGCGAAAACTATGCTTTCATGAATATGAGCTTTATTGAAAGTCATGGTATGCAGATAAAAAAAGAAGATTATAAGCTGGTCTATGTTGGTGAATTATCAGGAAATATGTCACTGGATGATATTTTTGAAAGGTTCAACATTGACAGACCGGAAGACTTCCGTGGTCACTCCCTGTCTGTCAGTGATATCGTAGTTCTGAATGACGGGGAAAAGGTAACTGCCCATTTTGTAGACAGTATCAGTTTTGAACAGCTGGATTCTTTCCTGAATCTGGAAGAACAGGTTCTTAATGAACTGGCATATGAGGTAGGAGAACGGTATTTTGCTATTCAGAGAACAGAAGAAGGATACGATTATTCTTTTTACGATGAAGATTTCCGATTGATGGATGGTGGCGTTTATGAGAATGATGAAATTTCTATTGAAGAAGCGGCGGCGGAACTTTTGGAAGACGAAGGCTGGACTGGAGAACGCATCCGTGGAGATTATGATCAGTTGATGGAGAAAGTAGAAGAAATGGATGAGGTTGTAATGGCAGAGATTCAGAAAAGCCAGGGCGAATATAAGCCACTGGCAAAGGTGGAGGAACTGGAAGAAGCAAATTACAACATGATTGATAACGTCCTCAACAATATGCCACCGAAGAAAGAACCGTATCTGGAGTATTTCGCCACAGAATGCGATGAGTTTCACGATATGGGGGCTTATGAAAAAAGTACCGATGTTAATCAGATAGCTGCGGTCTATGAAAAATATAGGGAAAATCCAGAAACTGCGTATCTTGGATGCTCAATGGGAATTATTTATCGTGATCCGGAAGATAGTTACTATGATGAAGCTGAATTTGCAATTGTTAAAGGAAATACCGTATTTGGAAATCTAATGGACGATGTTCGATTTTATGGGGAACTTGCACTGGTACGGGAAGGGATTGAGAAAATTCATGAAGCATTGCCGGACTATAAGTACGTTCCGATGCAAGATGTTCGAGAAGCAATGTATCCAGAGAAGATGACCACAGAACAGCTGGCAGAGGCACTGGATGAGATTGCAGAAGCTTTTGATCCGTATGATTACCGGGATCATGTAGAACCGGGGCAGGATACCTTACAGGAAGTCATGCTGGATCTGCAAAGTGGAAATGTTGGTTCTTATATTTCCTTTCTGAAGGATGTGATTGAAGAAGACTGTGAGCAGTCCGTGTGGGCAGGTGTTTTGCTGGAACGGCTGAAATCCTACGAACCAGATATATCCAAAGAAACAGAGCCGATGGTGTATGTGAATTACTGTGAAAAGCGGGAGCTGATGGAACCACGCTGTCAGAAGCTCTCAGATCTGGATTCCCGTACTGCACAGAAGGATAAGGAATGGTACGCAGACCGTAATCCGAGGACGGATGAGCCGATGGTAACAGCCCAGATGTTTTTTACTATATATTATGCGGAAAAAGGCGATAAAATGCTGCAACATTTCAAAGGGAAAATAGATATTGGAACAGGAAATGGCGGTATTTTAAGTCAGCTGAAACTCCAAAATGAACTGAAACTTACGGATGAAAGCTGGATT
This sequence comes from Eubacterium sp. 3_1_31, assembly GCF_964249515.1. Lineage (NCBI taxonomy): Bacteria > Bacillati > Bacillota > Clostridia > Eubacteriales > Eubacteriaceae > Eubacterium > Eubacterium sp. 3_1_31. The sequence goes on along the minus strand of NZ_CAXUBY010000001.1, from coordinate 152,428 downwards.
GGTTATCTGAAAAACAAGGGAAATGAAGAGTTTCAGAAGTGTATGGAAGATCTGACCGATATGCAGAACCATGTGCTGCCATATTTGCAGAGCTTTTGCAGTCTGGAAGAAAAAAGTGTGCAGGAAAAGCAGGAACGGCTGGTTGCAGAAAAGCAGGACAGCAGAGTAGAAGCGTCAAGAGCAGCGAATGTGACAAAAGGGGATAATGACAAAGCTGTGAAAAAGGTAGTTTCGAGTATGCAAACAGAAAAGAATAAAGCAACTACGAAGGCAAAGAAGCCATCTATTCATGAACGACTGGAAATCAATAAGAGAAAAATCCAAGAAAAGCAGGGAAAAGATGAGCCGGAGAGAGGAGCTGATCGGGATGTAAGAACGGTATAAATTTATAGAAAGGCACTTGGCTCCGTTTTGGACATAGCAAAAGTGCTGGCAGTGACGAACGAAGATGTGCTGTCTGCTTATTTGCAGAGAGTATCTGATTTTGGAGACTGCCTACTTGCAACTTGTACGAAGGCGAATCAGTGTGATGCGATTGTGACAAGGAATAAAAAGGATTTTCTTTCCTTTTGGATTACACTGCTTTCTCCGGAAGAACTGCTGAATATTTATTCGTAAAAATATGTTTTTATAATCGGTAGCAGAAGGAAAGTTGAATGATAACTCCGATCCAGCATACTGGAAAATATAAAAATTTTATAACAAAGTGGAAAACCCTGCGTAGGATCAGAAATGTTCTCACAGGGTTTCATGTATCTAATAAAATATAGAAATTTAGCGGATTTCTGCTAGAATAAGAAAAACTGTTAAAAAAATATCGTACATAGATCAAAAAGACTATATATGGGCGACCTTTTAAAGCCGATTTATATAAAATAGAAGAAAAAAAGGTGGTCGATACCGTGGATATAAAAACAGCGGTCATATATCGTTTAAACGATCTGATTAATCAGAAAGATATCACAGTGAATGAGGCGGCGGTATGTTCTGGCGTTCCTCCTTCGACATTAAAGAATATTTTGTATGGTCAGAGTAAGAATGCTGGCGTAGTTACAATAAAAAAGATATGCGATGGATTGGATGTCACAATACAGGAATTTTTTGCTGATCCCATCTTTGCAGATTTGGAACCCGAACTATAGGAAGAGTAAATGCTCATAGGATTCAGATTCTGCAGGATGGATTTTTTATGAAAAAGGGTTAGGAAAAACTAACTTAGAAGGACATAGATGTATAAAATAGCAATTTGCGATGATGATAAAAATTACAGGGAGAAAATAGAGAAGGTTATAGAAACGGAAGGGATTCTTCCTAAGAGCGAGATACGGTTTTATGAATACGAGTCAGGAAAGGAACTACTGAAAAATGCTGATATTTTGCATGATTTGGTCTTTATGGATATGCGTATGCCCGGATTGGATGGGAATAAATCGGTACTGAAGCTGAGGGAATACAATAGGGCAGCGATATTGGTGTTCTGCTCCGGATACTTTGAACCGACTTCAGACAGCATCAATATTGGGCAGCCGTTCCGGTATATTATGAAAGACTTGCATGACAGAAGTCTGAAAAGGGAAATCCCTGCAATTTTATCAAAAGTAAAATTGCACTGTGGAGATTCTTCCGTGACGGTTACATCAGCGGGAAGAGTAATTCGTATCTATACGGAAGACATTTTATATATCTGTCTGGCGAAAAGGGGTTGCTCTATATACGTTGCTAGGCAGGGGGAGATAGATGAGATGCATTGTAAGGAATCTTTAGGCGATTTATATGAACGTCTGGCCGGAAGGGGATTTGAGTATGCACATAACAGTTATATTGTAAATCTGGCGAAAGTGGAAGGATTGGAAAAGAATGTGGCGCTGCTACAGATGGGAATCCAATTGAATGTTTCAAGGTCGAAAAAAGGTCAGTTTGCTGACGCTCTGATCATGTTTCTTGGGGAAAGGAACGGCATGGTATGATAGTAAGAGATTTTTTGATCTGCCTTCTTCAGATGTATCTGTTGGAAGATCTGGAAAAGAACATGCTTCCATACAGAAGAGAAAACTTTTTGGGAAAATTTCTCGTATATTTTGTCGCAGCGCTGATAATGCTCGGAATCAACCACTTGGAATCCTCAATATTTAATATGGTAATGATTCCGGTAACGTATATGATTGTGTCAATGGTTGTGTTCCGGGGAAATATATGGAAGAAGCTGGTTATAGTATGCTGCTATTATGTGCTGGCAATTATTCCTGAATTTCTCTTTGCAACGCTTACGAATGCGTATGGCGTGACTGGTGCATCTGAGGGTTTTGGGACGGAAATAGAAAAAACATTAGCACTACTACTGATGAGTACCATGACATTTCTGTTTATTAAATGCATTAATCAGGTAACGAGAAAAAGGGATTATCTGACGATTGAGAATAAAACTTTTACTGTGCTGCTCATGCTGCCAACCGCTACGATCATTATATTAGGATGTGTGTTTTATTCAAATATTTCTTTTGAAGGAATGAACAGGGTTATGGTTCCGGTAGGAGCTTCGCTGCTGCTATTGACGAATATCTTCATTTTCTCAGTGTTTGACCGGTTTGTAGAGAAATCAGAAGAAGTGAAGAAGATGGCTCGGCTTTACCAGAAAAGCAGGGCGGAGATTGCTAATTTACAGTATATGAATAAGGTCAATGAGGATAACAGGGCATTCTTACACGATATAAATAAATTTATTTGTACAGTAGCCGGTTTGATGGAAGAAGGAGAAAATCAAGAGGTTAAGGAGATTATGGAACATTTAGGTGTCCGGATTCAGAGCCTTCAAAAAGGTGCGTATTGCGAACATCCGATCTTGAACAGCATCCTGTGCGAAAGGAAATTCCTTGCGGAATCTAAGAATATTTCCTATAAGATTACCCTGGGTAATGATCTCAGGCTGGACTTTCTGGAAGAACTGGATATGATCTCAATCGTAGGTAATCTTTTGGATAACGCACTGGAAGCGGCAGAAAAGACAAAAGATGGCCGATATGTGGAATGCAGGATGTATATGGGAAATGAGGAACATTTCCTTGTTATGGAATTTTGCAACGGGTATGTTGTTCCACTGTTAAAGGACAAGGACCGGTACATAAGCACCAAAAGAGATGCAGACAGTCACGGGATCGGACTGCATACGGTTGGAAAACTGGTTAAAAAGTATGCTGGAATTATGAGAGTGGAGGTCGGAGAACAGGAGTTCTCTGTTAAGCTGATCTTTACAATAAAATAAAGATGTGCAAAAATCGCCCAAAAAGTTACCGTTTTTGCCACGGTAATTGAAAAAAGGGCGATTTTTGTGTAAACTTTCGGAAAAAAAGGGAGGCATGTAACTATGAAAAAAACAATCAGAAAAAGCTTGGGTATCAAAGTACTTGGAGTTGTAAACTGTCTTGCGCTCTGTCTGACGGCATATACGGCAAATCTGGCGTGCAACTGGCTGTACTATCAGGAAGAAGAGCCGGAAGAAGTTAAGAAAATGAGGAAATTCTAGTGTGGAAAAAAACTACCGGCTGGCTTTTTGAAGTGCAAAACAGGAACGGGATTCTTGAAGAGAAAGACCGCAGGCTGTATGAATATGCTTACGGCTTACTGCTGGGCAGGGTGGCGATATACCTTATCATTGTCATACTTGGCATTGTAACGGGGAATTGGCTGGAGATGCTAGTCTTTTTATTGCCCTTTACTGTTCTAAGGCAGTATGCTGGAGGGATTCATTTAGAAAAAGCAGGGAGCTGCATGGTTGTTTCCAGTATCCTTGTCCTTCTGTGCGGTCAGTATCTGGCGTCTGGTTCGGCTGTGATGTGGCAAATACGGATCATATGGCTTGCTGCAGTTGGAGTCATATTTGTTATGGCACCGGTGGATGCCAGCAGTAAGAAACTGGATGAGAAAGAAAAGAAAGTTTATGGTATGCGCGCGAGGGCAATTTTAATTATTGAATGCGCGATAGCAGGTGTTTTTTCTGTAACCGGATATTCCCTGGTCGTAAACGGGATTATGGTAGCGCATATTGTTTTGGCGTCCGGTTTAATATTGGGATGGATCAAAAATTTTTTTTGACAAAGAGTTAGAATTAACTAATCTTGGATAGGAATAAGAAACGCTTGGGAAAAGCATATCACAAAATGATAATAAACAGAATAAAAAAGAACATGATGCAAGAGGAACATAAAAGTGAATTTGAAGTTGATAAAAAATACAGAAAATATTAACAAAGAGAAAATAACTTTGTTTTGTCTGCCGTTTGCGGGGGGCGGCGCTTCTGCTTATAACCAGTGGGCGAAAAAGATGCAGGGAAAAGTAACGGTATGTCTGGTTCAGCTTCCGGGAAGGGAAGAACGGATCATGGAGAAGCCGTATATAGATATGCCGGTTATGTTAGATGATCTGGAAGAGGCAGTAAGAGAGGTTGTGGATGGACCGTATGCCTTATGGGGGCACAGTATGGGCGGTAAGATTGCCTATGAGCTGGAAAAGAGATTGGAAGCGGTCGGATATACAGCGAGCTGTCTGTTTATTTCCGGCAGCCGGATTCCCAGTATTCCGGAGCCGAAGCCGATCTATCATCTTCCGGATGAAGAGTTTAAGAGGGAACTGGGAAGATTTGAGGGGACGCCAAAAGAGATACTGGAGAATCAGGAATTATTGGATTTCTTTCTGCCTATGCTACGGGCAGATTTTACCATGGATGAAACATATTATGACAAGACGGGAATAGTACTGCATGCGCCTATCGCTGCATTTGGCGGAGAAAAGGATGGCGAAGCGGATGAGAGCGCAATCTGCGAATGGGGAAAGTATACGGATAATGATTTTAGCTACCGGATATTTCCGGGAGGACATTTTTATTTGCGGGATTACGAAGACGAAGTAATAAGTGAAGTTATGAGGCGCCTGCCGGGAATAAAAGATGGAGATTAAACGGTATGGAGCGAAGGAATTTCTGGCGGCAGGCAAACTTTGTATCCGTGAAAATGAGATACATATATGGTGCATCTGCTGGCCGGAAATGACAGATTTCTGGGTGAACCATGAATATATCCTGAGTGGGCAGGAATCGGAGCAGGTCGGAAGATTCCGCTTTTCGGAAGACAGGATGCGTTATATAGCCGGGAAGGTTGTAGTGCGGCTTCTCTTGAAAAGATATTTAGATGTGGAAACGATTGATTTTTCTGTCAGTGAACGGGGCAAGCCTTATCATAAAAAGATTGCAGGAAAGCAGACCGTAGATTTTAACATTTCGCATTCGGGAGAATTCATACTGGCGGGATTCGCTGTTGGAATGGACATCGGAGTGGATGTGCAGGAAATGGCGGGATGTCCGGATTACAGGGAGATAGCCGGGAATTTTTATACGGAAGAAGAAGCGGAAGATGTAATAAAGGAAGGAGCGGCTTTGTTTTTCCAGTACTGGGCGGCCAAAGAAGCGTATGTAAAGGCACTCGGTATTGGATTAGGAAGAGGAATGGATTTCTTCTCTGTCAGAAACGGGAAAATTGCAGAAAAAGATAAGAAAGATCAGGACTGGTTTCTGTATCCGGTCAGGATCAAAGGATATGCTGCGTATGTGGCGGCGCATAAGAAGGAGGCAAATCAAATGGGTTATAAGAAAGATATGAGCAAATATGAGAATCTGGAAGGCTGGGAGAGATGTGGCGTTGGAGAACAGCTTGATAGGTGGGCGGAAAAATATGGAGAAAGAACTGCGGTTACGGACAGTGAAGACGAGATCAGTTATATGGAATTAAAGCAAAAAGCAGATTGTCTTGCGGCAGCTTTTCTGCGTAAAGGAATTTTAAAAGGAGACAAAGTGCTTGTGCAGCTTCCGAACAGGATTTCTTTTGTGATCGTGTTTTTTGCGCTTTCCAAGATTGGGGCGGTGCCAATCATGATGCTGCCGGCCCACAGGGAGGCGGAACTGGAAGGAATTATTGAACTGGCAAAGCCGGCCGCTTATATTGTGGCGGAGAAATATCTGGGATTTTCATATGTGCCGATGGCAAATGCGATGAAAGAGAAATATTCATGTATCCGGCATATATTTGTAGATAGCGAATCCGGGGATATTAGTGGAATGATTGCGGAAACGTGTGGAGAAAATGGGGCATTTCCGGCTGTGGATGGATATGAAACGGCGGTGCTTTTGCTGTCCGGCGGGACGACAGGGGTTCCAAAACTGATTCCGCGCACCCATACGGATTATATGTATAATGCCCGCATGTCCGCGAAGAGATGCCGCCTGGATAGCAGTGACGTTTATCTGGCGTCTCTTCCGGTAGCTCATAATTTCCCGTTATGCTGCCCGGGGCTTTTAGGCACGCTGGACGTGGGAGGAAAAGTTGTGCTTGCGTCTGCGACCAGCCCGGATGATATCCTTGACGCAATTACTGAGGAAGGTGTCACGATAACGGCATTGGTTCCTGCTATGGTTACTGTGTGCATGGAAATGCTGGAATGGGATGAAGATTATGATATATCCAGCCTGCGGATTTTGCAGGTGGGTGGCGCAATGCTGGAAGATTCCCTTGCGGATAAGATCATTGAAGAATGGCCGTGTAAACTGATGCAGGTATTTGGTACGGCGGAGGGGCTATTGTCCTTTACTAGCCCGGAGGATGAAGGTTCCCTGATCGCAAGATGCCAGGGAACTCCGGTGTCTCCTGCGGATGAAGTGAAGATTGTGGATGATGAAGATAAGGCCGTACCGGAAGGCGTTTTTGGGGAATTATTATCCAGAGGCCCGTATACGATTGATGGTTATTATATGGCGGAGGAAGCGAATAAAAAGAGCTTTACGCCGGACGGATTTTACCGGACGGGCGATAAAGCTATGTGGACGAAAGACGGAAGGTTACGTTTGGGCGGGAGGATCAAAGAGCAGATTAACCGCGCCGGAGAAAAGATCATGCCTTCAGAGATTGAAGCTTACCTTTGCAGGCATTTGAAAATCAAAGAGGCAGCCGTTGTCGGCGTTCCGGATGAAACCCTTGGAAACCGGATATGTGCATTCCTTGTGACTGATGATGAAGCCGGGATCGATTTACAGGAAATCCACAGGTTCCTGCGGGAAATAGGCGTTGCGGCGTATAAAATGCCGGATCAGATAGAACGGGTAGAGACATGGCCGCTGACCAGCGTAGGAAAAATAGATAAGAAAGCATTAGAACGGATGGCGCAGGAAAAATAGAAGGAGACAGAATCATGGAATATATAGAGATAAAGGAACAGATCAAACAAAAGTTGCCGGTAGCCAGAGATTTGGGGGATTCCGAAAATCTGCTGGAGCTTGGGCTTTCATCCCTGACGATCATGCGTCTGGTAAACCAGTGGAGAAAACAGGGGGTTAAGGTTTCATTCGGTTCATTGATGGAAAATCCTACCCTTGAAGGCTGGTGGGCGCTGATCCAGCGCAGCATAAAGAAAAAAGCGGGCAAAAAACGGGCGCAAGAATCTAAGATAACGCCGGAAAAGGATATGAAACAGCCGTTTCCTTTAACAGACGTACAGTATGCATATTGGGTTGGCAGGGACGAAGAACAGGCTCTGGGAGGGATAGACTGTCACGCGTATTTGGAGTTTGATGGGGAAAATATAGAACCGGAGCGTCTGGAAAAAGCATGGAATGTACTGCAGTATCATCATCCCATGCTGCGTGCCTGCTTTTTGGAAGATGGAACGCAGAAAATCCAAGATAAACCGTATTGTGAAACTATAAAGGTTCATGATTTTTCTAAGATGTCATCTGCGGAAGCGGAAAAGATGGCAATATCTGTCAGGGAGCGCTTATCCCATCGAAAGCTAAAGATCGAGGAAGGCGAAGTGGCAGGAATAGAGCTTACGCGTTTTCCTGAAAATAAGGCACGCCTGCACGTGGATATGGCACTTTTGGTTGCCGATGTACAGAGTTTGCAGATCTTATTGAGGGATTTGGCGGCTGCCTATCGCGGAGAAATCCTTCCGGCAGAATCAAAAGGGTGGAATTTTGCTTCTTATCTGGAACGGCAGAAAGAGGAAGATAAGGAAGAGAGAAACAATGCAGAAGGATACTGGAAAAAACGCTTGGAGCATTTGCCGAAAGGGCCAGGCCTGCCACTGGCAAAACGGCCGCAGGAAGTGACAAAGACTGTATTCAACCGCAGGATTGTAAGGATTGGCAAGGAAGAGTGGGCTCATCTGCAAGTACGGGCAAAGGAATATCAGACAACTCCGGCAATGGTTCTTCTTACTGCATATGCGACGGTTTTGGAACGGTGGAGCAGGAATCATCGTTTCCTCATTAATATTCCATTTTTTAACCGGAAAACAGAGCAGCAGGGGTTAGAAGAAGTAATAGCAGATTTTACTACTCTGTTATTGCTGGAGATTAACTGCGAAGAAAATCCGACTTTTGCGGAATTGTTGGACAGGATTCAGAGGCAGCTTCATGAGGATATGAAGTATACGGCATATTCCGGCGTACAAGTCCAGAGAGACCTTGCACAGATGTATGGGGACGCGTCGGCGGTGGCGCCGGTTGTTTTTGCCTGCAATCTGGGAACGCCGTTGGTAAATGATACCTTCCGGAAAGAATTGGGGCAGTTTTCTTATATGATCTCCCAGACGCCGCAGGTGTGGAATGATTTTCAGAGTTATGAAGATGAAAATGGTGTACAGCTTACATGGGACAGCGTGGATGAGTTATTCCCGGAGAATATGATTCCGGATATGTTGGAGAGTTTTGAGATTCTTCTGCATGAATTAGGAAAGAAAGACTGGAATCAGAGATTTGATGTGTTTCCGGAAAGACAAAAACAATTTGTTGAGGAACAGAAGAAAATAAGAAGAGTGTATAAACCTGATTGTATTCATTCGGATTTTTTTAATATTGCAAATACTGTATCAGCGAAAGTGGCAATAATTGATACTGGAGAAGATATAACACTTTCTTATGGTGAATTGTCAGAAAAAGCTTTATCTGTTGCGGCTTTTTTAATAGATAAAAATATTAAGGATCAACCAATTGCAATATCGACTGGAAGGGGCTGGCGTCAAGCTGTAGCGGCCCTTGGAATATTAACTTCTTGTAATTTATATGTTCCGGTCACGACATCTCAACCAGAAGAAAGAAGAAAACTTATACATGAAAAAACAGGAATACAGTATGTCATTACTGATAAGAGGCATTATGCTACCTTAACTTGGCCGAAAAATACTATTGTATGGTTAATAGAGGATATTCTACTTAAAGAAAAAACAGAAGATCTTCCGAAAGTTACACCAGAAGATGCGGCTTATATTATTATGACGTCAGGAACAACAGGGATTCCTAAAGGTGCAGAGATACGGCATAAAGGAGCGTGGAATACAATAAAAGATGTTAATAGGCGCATCAAGATTACCGGAAATGATGTATTACTCGGCGTATCGGCTCTCGACTTTGATTTATCTGTATATGATTTATTTGGCATACTTGGAACAGGCGGAACTTTGGTTATGATTCCAGAAGAGAAAAGTAGGGATGCTGAGTATTGGCTGCAACTTGTAATTAGATATCAGGTAACAATATGGAATTCGGTACCAATTTTGTTGGATATGCTATTAATATGTGCGGAAGAAAAAAAAGTGAAATTGCCATTAAAAACAGCATTATTATCAGGTGATTGGATAGGGATGGATCTGCCACAACGCTTGGCGGGTTCTACTTCAGACTGCAAATTTATTGCTATGGGTGGTGCGACAGAAGCAAGTATTTGGTCAAATTATATTGAAGTAAAGTTACCACTTCCTTCAAATTGGCAATCAATTCCATATGGACGTCCACTTTCAGGGCAATCATACAGAGTTATGGATTTTAGGAGAAGAGATGTTCCATTCTGGGTAGAAGGAGAACTTTGGATAGGCGGTGATGGAGTAGGTACTTATAGAGGTGATGAGGAATTAGTACGTCAAAAATTTGTGGAAGATTCTGGAACGGTATGGTATAGGACTGGAGATAAAGGTAGATTTTGGGAGGATGGAACGATTGAATTTCTGGGAAGAGAAGATTTTCAAGTGAAAATACGTGGACATAGGATAGAATTGGGAGAAATAGAAACGAGCATAAAATCTATAGATGGCATAGATGAATCAATTGTAATAAGTAATAAGGGGAAATTAATAGCCTTTTTTTATTCGAAGGGAAGTGAAATTAATGATCAAAAAAGATTTTTAATTGATAATGAAGAATATATAACGGACGAACTGGAAAAAGTGCTAGATGATTTAGGGATAATTATAATTGTTGATATTTTAATCTATGAAAAGTGTTTTATTGAAAATGGGTTGTATTACACATATAACGATTTGTGCAAAATATGTAAAATTGATACTCATTATAAAAAATTGTTTGGGATATGGTTAAATATGTTAGTAAAAACAGGAAGTATTCGCTTTATTGAACAAAAATATTACTGCCCGGGTAATCTGATTGATATCCGAGATAGCATTGTAAAATATATACAAGATCTATCTGATAGCAACATTATTTTAAAGCAAATATACGAACTTGTAATTAATAGTGAAGATGTTATTAGAAAGATTATCCAAGGGTGCTTAGAAGGTACTTACACTCTAGAACCTAATAAATATGATCTTAGACCTGATAAATTGAATGAATTGTTTGAACAGGGTCAAGATTACATTGCGGGAATAAAAAACATAATAAAACAGATGAGTGAGGAGAATAATAGAAAAATTAATATTTTAGAGATTGGAGGTTATAGCAAATCTATCGTTAATAATGTGAGTTTTGAATTAGGCTCATATATAGAGAAATATACTTATCTGTCTCCCAAAAATAGTGAAATGGGTAAAGTAGATAATGTTGCTTTTGAGATAGAATATATTGATTTAGATATTAATAATGAATTGTTTTCTTATAGATGTGGGAAGAGCAAATACGACATAGTTGTAGCATATCAATCAATTCATTGTGCAAATAATATTGATGAAGCTTTTAAGGTAATTAGAAAAGTTTTAAAAAGCGGAGGGCTTCTAATAAGTGTTGAACCTACGAGGAACAGTTGCTTTTTCAACGTAGTAATAGGTCTTTTAGAAAATAATTTTAATAATTACACAGATGAACGATCAGAGAATGAAGAATTATTGTTTGATAAACAAAAATGGAGGGAATCTGCAATAAAAGCTGGACTGCAGGAAATAGCTACCAAGAATTATGGAACAATGGATAAAAAGGTTATGTTTATATGGGAAAATAAGAAAGAACTAGAGGAAATGTTTGAAAGTGAAATAAAAAAAATATTGAAGAAAAAATTGCCTAATTACATGATTCCAGAGTTTTTTGTAGAAATGGATGTATTGCCGCTATCTAAGAATGGAAAATTAGATCGGAAAAAAGTTTTTTCGTATTTAAAAGAATGCAAATTTGGAAGAAAAGATGGGACAACGGCTACAACATATATTGAGATTGAAATAGTCAATATATTAAAAGATATATTGAAGCAAAATGAAGTTTTTATGGAAGACAACTTTTTTCAACTCGGAGGTGACTCTTTGCGTGCTATAAAATTTAAAAATAGTATACAGAAAAGATTTAATTCTAATATTTCGATAGCACAGATATTTGATAGTGCAAATATACAAGAAATGGTATCAAAGGTCGAACAGAGTATGCTGCAAAATGTAGAAGAGTCGATAGTCGTGGGAGATATATGATGAAAAGATTAAAAGTTATTGTGGTTGGGGCAAAATTTGGAGAAGTATATTTGCAAGTATTATTAAGGCGAAAAGATTTAGTTGATGTTGTCGGAATTTTAGGGAAAGGTGGACAACATTCTTTAGAATGTTCTACCAAATATAATATTCCACTGTATACATCAGTTTCTGAACTTCCCTCTGGTATTGATTTGGCCTGTGTAATTGTACGAGCTGGTGTAATGGGAGGGGAAGGTATCCAGTTATCAAAGGAACTTTTACAAAAAGGAATAAGCGTTTTGCATGAGCAACCTATTCATTATAAAGAATTAAAAGAGTGTTATGTTATTGCAAAAAAGCAAAAATGCTTTATGGGAGTTAGTAATTTATATAGATATATTGATGCTACACAATCTTTTATTGATTTGGTAAACCATTTGAAAAAAGAAGAGTATGTCGAATACATAAATGTAGAATGCGGTCATCAGATTCTATATTCGGTATTGAGCATATTGTTTGATTTAACGGATTATGCTCGGCCATTTGTTATTGAACAAGTAATTACTGACATTGGTCCATTTGATATTCTGTATTGTAGGATTAATGATATTCCGTGTATTTTAAAAATTCATAATGAAGTTAATTCTGATGATCCGGATAATTTCTTTTATTTATTTTATAAAATGCAGGTAGGATTTAAAAGTGGAGAACTACAGTTAGAAGATCCAGCAGGGCCAATTTTATGGTATTCACGTTTTGTCATACCACCTGATTTTAATTATGAAGAAAAAAATTGCAAGGAATTTGATAAAAGTAATGTTGTTATAATTAGCGAAGGAAGTAAATATTACGATATTTTTTGGAACAAATGGGGGGAGGCTATAATAAAACAAGTAGTTATAGCTGGTGATTATATTATCTATGATAAAGCGTACAATTCTAACATACAAAAGCAATTATATCAATCAAAGCAATGGCATGAAGTAATGAAAAATATTGGTTATCCAAGGGAAAAAAGTGTATGCTCTTATGAGGAAAATACCATTGATAGAATACAAGAATTTATTTATAAAAAAAATATACAAAAGTGTGATTTTGCATCTATATTTTCTAATCTAAACAGAAAAAAAATACTTGAAATCAAGCATAAGCTTGATAAGGCATGCCTATATTCTATGTTATTTACCTTGAAAAGTGAAGAAAAAGTTTTTGTGGGAGATATATTGGAAGTTAAGAAACCATATATCTCAGAGAGGGGAAAGAAAGACTTTTCATATGTTATAGATCGTTGGATAAAAGCATTGATAGATAACCACATGATAGGGCAAGAAAACAATTGTGCAATAAGTAGAATAGAATTATGTGCTTTAGATGTAGAAGAGGCGTGGAAAGAAGCAAAGAGAACTTGGATTGGAACTTTATCAGATTCTGTTGTGATTGACTACTATTACAGAAATGCGAAACATTTAGAGGAATTGCTTGCAGATAATCTTAATGCGACATATTTGCTCTTTACAGAGGGAAAGATGGATGTTGCGGAAGATTTTTATACAAACACCCTTATAGCAAGATATTTAAACCATATTATTAGTGACAAGATTTTCCATTTCTACAATCCTGGTATGACAATTTTAGAAATTGGAGCAGGAACAGGAGCTAGCACTGAGCTAATCTTGAAAAAAGTTGGGGTAGATGTGAAGTACATTTTTACTGATCTTTCGTCATATTTTTTAAATGCGGCACAAGATAAATTCTCAGTTTTTCCCAATGTGGAATATCAAATACTAGATATTGATCAAGATTTTTCTGGACAAGGAATAGATCAAGATTCTGTGGACATTGTGGTAGCATCAGGGATGTTAAATAATGCATTAGATACAGAATTCACTATTAGTAATATATGGAAAGTATTAAAAAAAGGAGGAATTATTTTTATCGCTGAACCGGTAGAGGAACTTTTGGAACTTCAGATTTCACAAGTTTTTATGATGACAAAGCCTGTTGATATGAGATATCTAAATAATCAAACTTTTTTTAATGAGAAACAATGGATAGATATTTTAGAAAAGAGTAATTTTGAAATAGTTGATATCGTTCCTGATGATAGTGATATGTTAAGTGTTCTACAGCAAAAATTAATTATAGGGAGGAAATAACATGTTAAAGTTAAGTCATATTTCGTGTAGGGTTGATAATTTATATGAAGTTGCGAAACAAGTGGAGGAAATGGGTTTCACAATTGAATGGGGTGGTTTACCTGGTAAGGAGAATAATTTTTTTATTTGGTTTGGAGAGGAAGCCTTCTTAGAAGTGTTTTGTATAAAGCGAAAATTTGCACCATTAGTTGTTGCTATGCAGCTTGTGTATGGCACTGTACCAGCAAAAAAATGGTGGCGTTGGTTTAGTGCTAAAAATATGTGGTGTGATTTTGCCTTAGAAGACGATAACGACAATATGACAAAAATAGTGAGGAAAAATAAGAAAACTATTGTTGATATCGAGAGCATAAAGAAGTATGTAAAAGATATGGGTATTAACGTAGCTCCAAAAACATTACACTGGAAAAGAAAAAATTGCAAAGGCAAATATGCTAATTATAGTTATTTTATTCCTCGAAATGTCAAACTGCCGTTTATAGTTTCAAGATATGAACCTAGGCAAAAATCCTTAGAAACAGTGCATCAAAATGGTGCAAAAAAGATAGCTTATATAAAAATCGAGGTGGGAAAACAGGAATATAAAGAACTGTTTAAACTTGTAAAAGATGACGATAGAATTCAATTGATTAAAGGTAGAGATACACATATTTGTGAGATTGGAATAGAGGGACTTTCTAATAGTATTAAAATTTGCAATGTTCTCATAAAGGCAGTAGAGGTGTAAGAATGGAAAGCATATCAAAAAAGATAGTAGATTTAGAGAAGAAAAATATCATCTTAAAAACAGATGGTCTTAAATTATCATATGAAGCTCCAAAGGATAAAATAAATAAAGAAATTCTTGATTTTTTGAAGGAAAATAAATCGGAGATTATAAAGCTTTTATTGAATGATACTACAGAAAAGTGGAATTCTATGGGGATCTATGAAAGTAAATCCTTCCCATTAACAGATACTCAAGCTGCATATTTGATGGGACGAGAAGAGTGCTTTTCGTATGGCAACGTAGGATGCCATATATATTTTGAAATAGAATATAGTTGTTTAGATTTTAATCAAGTTCAGAATGTCTGGAATGAATTACTTGAAAGACATGAAATGCTGCGTATGGAAATAACTGCGGATAAAAAGCAGATTATTTCTGAAATAGTTCCAAAGAATATTGTGACATTTTGGGATACAACAAATGAAACTGAGGATCAGATTCTGAGCATGGTCAGAGAAAAATTTGGAAATAAGCAATATAATATTTATAAAGCACCATTATTTGATGTCGGCGTCATAAGCAGAGAAAAAAAGAATGATATTTTATTTTTATCCGTAGAGATGATGGTAGCAGACTGGACAAGTATATGGCTTTTGGTAAAGGAATTTGAGGATATCTATTTTGGAAAGAAAACTTTGCCTATTTTAAATAGTTCATTTAGAAGATATGTAGATTTCTTGCTGGCTGAAAAGGAAAGTGTAGCATTTTATCGTGATTTAGAGTTTTGGAAGAGTAAAATTGAAAGGATACCAGAAGCCCCCTGTTTGCCGACCGTAGAGCAGGCTTATGACTCCAATAGATTCAAGCATTTTAGTCATTCTCTGAATAGGGATTCATGGGAAAAAGTTGTTGCATATTCAAAAAAATATGGAATTACACCAACAGTAGCTGTTTTACAAGTTTATGTACAGATCATCAGAATGTGGAGTAGTAATAAGGATTTTTCATTGAACTTAACAATGATGAACAGAAACAATCTGCATTCTGACTTAGAGAATATTGTGGGGGATTTTACAGAACTGTGTGTGTTGGAGTGCTTCAATTTGGAAACTGATACTTTTGTAGAAAGTGCAAGGATACTACAAAAACAATTATTTGATAATTTGGATCATAAAGCATTTTCCGGAATAAAAGTATTAAGAGAACTAAATAAAGAAAAAGGGATTGACAAGGCACTGATGCCATATGTATTTACAAGTGCGGTAGGATTAGTTGGAAAAACATTGGAAAGTAACTTTGTGGGGCGAATGAATGAGTTTGGAGTTAGTCAAACACCTCAAGTATTCATAGACTGTCAAGTAATGGATGATTTAGAGGGATTAAGGATATTTTGGGATGTAAGAGAAGGGATTTTTCCGGATGGTTTGGTAGAAGATATGTTTTTCCTTTTTGGAAAACAGATCGATAAGATGGAGAAGGAGTGTTTTTGGACACAGGAAGATATAGTGGAATTACCAGAATGGCAAAAGCAAGTGCGAAATAGTGTAAATAATACCGCGGTAAAAAGAGAACTATATCGTATTGAAGAAGGTATCATATATTCATGTAGAAACAATCCTAATAAAATAGCGTTAGTAGATAAGGAACGATCTTTTACCTATCAAGAGACCCTTGAATATGCAATGGTTATAAAAAGCGAATTAGAAAAAAAGAACTGTAAGGTTGGAGACTATGTAGGAATAATGGTAAATAAGTCTGCGTTCCAAGTAATAGCAGCGATAGGAATTCTTTGTACAGGCGCAATTTTTGTACCCATTTCAAGTGATTTGCCTAGTGAGCGAAAACGGAAAATTATACAAAATTCAAATATCCACATAATTGTGCTAGATATTCCTTTAACTGAAAGTATAGAAGTACAAGATGTTGTTTATGTTGATGAATTATTCAGGGATCAAAAAATAATAGAATCAGCGAAATTGCTAGAAAACACACAAAGTGCTTATGTAATATATACATCAGGGTCTACAGGTGAACCCAAAGGTGTAGAAATTAGTCATGAATCAGTTATGAATACCATTCTTGATATGAATGAACGGTTATCTATAACGGAAAATGATGTTTTTATTGCTATATCAAAAATGAATTTTGATTTATCGATTTATGATATGTTTGGTTGCTTAATTGCGGGTGCAACATTAGTTATTCCTGATGATGATACAGTAAATCCTGAAAGGTGGGCTGAATTAATAAATCATTATGGGGTGACAATTTGGAATAGTGTTCCTGCACTGATGCAAATATTGTTTGTGAATGAAGAAGCTAAGGGATGTAAAAGAATAAGTTCCTTGAGAAATATTTTACTATCCGGTGATTGGATACCCATTGATTTACCTGCTCGAATTTACGAATTTTTACCGGATACAAGAATAATAAGTTTAGGTGGTGCTACTGAAGCATCCATTTGGTCTGTCTATCATGAATGTAATATAAATGAACAATATAAGAAGAGTATTCCATATGGAAAACCTTTATCAAATCAAACACTTTATATTTGGGATGAAAATATGAGGGATTGTCCTATCGGTGTCAAAGGTGATTTGTTTATAGGAGGCATAGGATTAGCCAAGGGATATATGAATAGCTCTGATTTAACTGCTCAAAAATTTATTGTTAAAGGAGGAGAACGATTTTATAGAACAGGAGATAAGGGGCGATATCTATTAGGTGGAGAAATTGAATTCTTGGGCCGAGAAGATATGCAGGTTAAAATAAATGGCTATAGGATAGAACTAGGTGAAATAGAATCAATATTATGCAATTATGAACCGATTTATCAAGCGGTTGTGTCAGTAATCAAGAATAAACTGTTGGTTGCAGCGGTTGTGTTTCATAATGGAAGTAATGCTTCTGAAGCGGATATATTGATATATTTAAAAATGCATTTACCTCAATATATGATACCAAAAAAAATAGTAGTTTGG
This sequence comes from Eubacterium sp. 3_1_31, assembly GCF_964249515.1. Classification (NCBI taxonomy): domain Bacteria; kingdom Bacillati; phylum Bacillota; class Clostridia; order Eubacteriales; family Eubacteriaceae; genus Eubacterium; species Eubacterium sp. 3_1_31. Next base: position 134,882 of record NZ_CAXUBY010000001.1, on the reverse strand, counting down.
GATTCATTTCCATTGACGTTTAATGGAAAGATAGATAGAAAAAGAATAGATGAGAACTATAGTATTGAAGAAATGCAAAAGCACATGGAGGGAATGAGTGTTGATAATAATTCGGCAAATGAATTACTTTTGATGTGGAGGGAAGCACTGCATAATTCTGAAATTCAACTACAAGATAATTTGTATGATTATGGAGTTGATTCATTGATAATGGCACAAATGGCAAGTAAGATAAGAAATAATTATACGAAAAATGAAATACCTTTTGATGTGTTACTTCGCCAATTATTAAACCATCCTGATGTTCTATCCCTTTATCAGTATATTGAAAATTATAGTATGCCAGATAAAAAATTGGTTCAAAATATAAAGAATGATGGAATCGGAACAATTAATATTTTTCATGAGAATAAAAATGATACTTTGCAGGTATTATTGCATGCAGGATTTGGAACAATGAATTGTTTCCGATACTTGATAGAATATATGAGACTAGATAATAAAGGAACGATTGCCGGAATAGCGATAAAGAATAGCAAACGGTATTGCGAAATGAATCCAGATAATTTGATTGAAATTCTAGCCGATGAATATGTGAATTTAATTATTGGATTAAACAAGAAAAAAATACAAATTATTGGATATTGTATAAGTGGACTTATTGCAGTAGAAATAGCTAGAAGATTAATGGAAAGGGGGTTAGAAATATTTGACCTTGTTTTAATCGACAGTCACCCGATTCAATATCAGTTAGAAGATGAATTGTTAATGGAAATCACGTTTTTACCAAGTTTGGGTATTGAAATATCACAACTGGGTTTGGGAGAAATAAGCAATGAGGAATTATATAAAGCAGTTCTATATTTATATAATGAATTTAAAAAAGAAATCCCATCGAGATCCATACAGTACTTACCTGATGAATATATAAATCTGAAAAAAATACTGCTTAAATTAGATTGTATGGAAAAACGACAAAGATTTGAATTATATTCGAAAATGGCTTTAGAAAAAGCAGAAAACCAGTTCCCTGTAGATATGTGTATTGATTTATTTGCGGCGTATAAACAAAGTTTTAAGGCGGCTCAGTTTGTGCCTGAAGTTTATGCAGGAAATATACGTTTTTTATTAGCAGAGGAATCAACTAGTTTTATTCCAGATAATGACGAAGAAACTTTGGCATTTTGGAAAAATACTTGTTTGGACGATATGAGCGTAGAAATGATAAAGGGTAATCACATAACCTGCACGGAAAATAAGGAAAACGCATGTACTCTTTGTAAGAAGATATCAAAATGTTTTCAAGATTAATAATTAAGGGAGATGAAAATGGAGTTGTTGAGTTTATTGAATGAGCTGAAGCAGATGAAATGGATTGATTTGTCACATGAATTTGGTGAAAACACACCAAGATGGCCAGGTTTTGAGTCATTGAGGAAAGAGATTAAATTGGAATTTGGTGAATATCCAGTAAGAGCATATCAATATTCGTTTCCAGGGCAATATGGAACACATGTAGATGTACCAGGTCATGCTGATGTAAATGGACGCACCTTGGAAAAAATTGATATTAAGGAATGTGTATTGCCATTATGCGTAATTAATTGTAGTGATAAGGTTAAAATGAATAGTGATTATGCATTATCGCTAGATGATATTCATGATTATGAAAAGATTTATGGAAAAATTCCAAAGGGAGCTTTTGTTGCGATGAGGAGCGATTGGGGAAAAAGGTGGCCTAGTCAGGAAAAGTTTCAAAATATGGATGAATACGGAGAACAGCATTATCCTGGCTGGAGTTTAGAGGCTGTAAAATATTTAATTGAAAAAAGAGATGTTACTGCAATTGGACATGAAACATTTGATACAGATCCACCATTTTGCAAAGAACAGCGTTATTTCCAAGCGGAATGTTATGTCTTGAAACAAGACAGATATCAAATTGAGATGCTTACAAATCTGGATAAAATTCCGGAAAGAGGAGCTATTATATTCTGTATTTTTGTAAAGCAGACAAATGGAACGGGGTTCCCTGTTAGATGTTTTGCAATTTGCCCAAACAAATAATATATAATTTATGAGATTATAAAGAAAGGAATAGAATGCTCATGAAAAAAGCAGGTTTAATAGGAGGCATGAGCTGGGAAAGTACGGTGCCGTATTATAAAATAATAAATGAGGTAATCGGGCAACAATTAGGCGGATTATACTCTGCAGATTGTATTTTACATAGTATAAATTTCTATGAGATTGAATCAACAATATCAAAAGGAAATTGGGACAAATCGAATGAGTTATTAGCAAATGCAGCGGAAAGCCTTGAAAATGCAGGTGCAGATTTTATCGGTATATGTTCTAATACGATGCATAAATGTCTTCCGGCTATAAAAAAGAAGGTAAACTTACCTATTGTTCACATTGTTGACGCTACAGTGGAGGAGATGAAAAGAGAGGGAATGTCTGAAGGGCTGCTGTTAGGAACAAGATTTACAATGGAAGAATCGTTTAATAAGGAGCGATTTTATAAAAATGGAGTAAATATTATTATCCCTAGTTTAGAGGAGCGACAATTGGTACATGATATCATTTTTGCAGAATTATGTAGGGGTATTATAACCAATAATTCTAAAGAACAATACAAAAAAATAATATATAAGTACTGTAAAGGAAAAGAAACTGGTGTAATACTTGGGTGTACAGAAATAGGATTGCTAATTCAACAAAATTTCATGGATGTTCCGATTTTTGATACAACTCAAATTCATGCAAAAAAAATTGCGATGTATATGATTGAATAGTTTGTGTGAACAATGGTCGTTTGCGCCAGTCGAAAATATGCTTATAATATAGGGGAATAGTATATTCCGGATAAGTTTCCATCATCTGTTCGATAATATGGAAATCACTTTTGAGATTCACGTTTATGCATATTGAATCATAATTTCTATGAGAATATTGATAAAGACTGCTATATGTCGTAGTTGCGGCAAGGTCTTGATTAATATTCTTATAGAAAAAGCAATTTCCGAGTAACGAAACTTCGATTTCTATATTGGGGTGCTGATTTTGGGCTGCAAGAATATTCAATCAACTTTCGTTTTTGAAATAGCATTGAAGTGGTATCTACGATGTTTTGATGTGAAATGGATTCTGCGGTATATTGTTTCTGAACTTCCGAAAAAATCTCCCCTAAACAAATTTTAGGGCTAGTGAGGAATAAAAAATATTGATCGTTATGATCTGTATGGAACAACTGTCAGGAACCTGTTATACGAAGGGGATGCGAAAAAAAGAAATATCCACATTTACTACAGTGATGGAAAAGCATATGGTGAAAAACAGGAGATCAAGCAGAAGATACGCCGGCTGAAAAAATATCTAGACGGATGTGTTGGGAAAGAATGTGTAGCATTTGGGCCAGAGATCATGAAGTATTTTTACCTGAATTTTGAAAAGGATAGGAAGACGCTGAAGCTTGCAGAAGAGAACGCTTCAGCAGTAGAAAAGGAACTGTCTCCGGCAGGATATTTTGCCATTGTTTCATCAGAAAATATGACGCACGGGAAGCAATTGAGTTATATAAAAGCAGAGATGCATCAGAAAAACTGTTCCGCAGTGACAAATCTTATCTTGGAAATAAAAGCATGCGAGTATATAGTGATGAAGCATTGTCATTAAAGGTATTTATCCAGTTTATTGCCCTGATTCTGCGAAGCAGGATCTATTAGCATTAAAAGAAAAAAGCGAAAAAATGTTGAAAAGACCGAACTAACTAACAGTTCCAGCAGCATTAAAAGAACTGGAAAAGATAGTAATGATACGTCAGCTTGACGGCGTTTATCGTCTGGAGCATGCTGTCACCGCAACCCAGAAAACCATACTGGATGCCTTTGGTTTAAACGAAGGTAATGTACGGCATTAAGCGAAAGAAATCGAAAAATCCTACAGAGCAAGTAAGAAAAACAAAGGATAAAAAAGATATGGCAAGAATGAGAAGAAGCAGCGAACAGACCCTGGAATACAAGATTGAACAGGCAGAAGCAAAGGTTGCAAAAACGAAAGAAGCACATGAAAAAGCGGTTGATGAATTAAAAAAACTGTACGATATAAGAATGGCATATCAGAGAGATGAACTGTTAAAAGCGATGAAAAACAGCAGCCGTTCTTATGGAGAGATCCTGGCATTTATTACCTCAGGAGAGACATCAGAGGATGAGTAAAACAGGACTGAATAAGTCTATAAATAGGCACGACAGGTGAATTTAGCCTGGTTGTTTGGGGGAAATCCTACATTTAGGGGATTTATTTTCGGAAGTTCACATTGTTGATAAATTGACTTCGATAGATAAATAATATATACTTACGATTAGATACCACTAACTTTTGACTGTGAAAATGATGGAGTGCTTAATATTATGTATGAAAAAATCGAAGAAAATTATGGACTTTTTGATTCGGGTGTAGTTGTTCTTGAAAAGACTCAAAATGTGACGAAATATCAAATTGACTGCAATACACCGGATGGTACAATGTATTGTTACCATCTTTTTCAGGGCATTGATTTGGCTTATACGACTTTTTATGCTAATTCCTGCTTTCAACGAAAAAATTCACTTCCTCATATAATTGAAATTGCATATTGTAGATCGGGGCGATACGAATGTGAATATAAGCGAGGATTTATGACATATTTAGGTGAGAATGACCTTGCTGTGAGCATCATAAACTCACAAAGAAATGAGCCTATATTTCCTACGGGAATTTATGAAGGGGTGGCCCTTATTATCAATACCGACATCATAGGGGAATGTTTTCATGCTCCGGTTATTGGGATTGAGATTGATTTCGCTGGACTTATTCAGAAATTTTGTTACGAACAATGCTGTGTAGTAATGAAAACGCCCCCTGAATTATTACATGTATTTGAAGAAATTTGTGATTGTACCTATAGAGGTAATCTTGGTTATTTGCGTTTGAAAGCACTGGAGATATTCTTTTTGTTGTCTAATTTATCAACGCAGGATAATATTGAAACCTCTGCATACTATTCTGGCGAGACAATTGCAAAAGTAAAGGCGTTGAAATCGGCTTTGATGGAACAGTTGGATAGAAAAATTTCTTTGCCAGAACTTGCCGAGCAATACGGATTAAGTCTTACTATGTTGAAAGATTGTTTTAAGGCTGTTTATGGAAAACCGGTGCATGCCTTTAGACGAGAATACAAAATGCAGGTCGCAACAAAACTTTTAACGACAACAGATATGTCCATTACAGAGCTTGCTGGGGAATTTGGCTATGAGAATCCAAACAAATTCTCGACTGCGTTCAAAGAAGTGATAGGTGTTTCTCCGAGAGCGTATCGGGCAAAAAACAAATAAATGGCTTTTTGGATAGAATTTGGCTGTTTGGGAAGGAAAAAAACGAGATTATGTTGTATTCTAATTGCGGTTAGTGAGGACTGACCGCACTATTTTTTAGGAGGAAATTTGTCATGGGAAACAAATTAAAAATGAAAGACATTATTACTTTGGCCATATTTAATGTGGCAATCCTTGTTGTTATGGTTGTAGTTAAGATGGTTATTATGATGGTTGCGACACCGGCATTTAACTATCTGGCATATGTTGGAGTCATGGCACTCTTTTGCGCTCCTTTGTATGTTGTTATGTCAAACAAAGTAGCAAAAACAGGAACTCTCTTTGTAACCGCATTATTTTCTGGTCTTATGATGTTGCTTTTTGGTTCTGGTTGGTTTCTGATTGTTGAACTAATTGTTGGTGTGATTTGTGAGTTGCTTATGTTGGGCGAGAATACATATAAGAATCCGATTAGAAATGGAATTGGTTATATTGTGTACTGGGTTCTGTATGCTGTTGGTAGTGCAATTCCGCTTTATCTGTTCAAAGATCAATATCTTGCAAGTCTAGCCGATTCTTATACGGAAGAAGGACTTGAAACGCTTGTATATTATGGTTCGCCCGCTATGGTTGCGCTCATTAGTGTTATAACGATAGTATTTGCCATTGTTGGTTATTTGATTGGCTGCTATTTCTTGAAAAAGCATATTAAAAAGGCAAAACTGGTGTAATCAATGGAAAAACTGGACATTAGAACACACTTAATTGTTTTAATCAGTGCTACTCTGTTTTGGTTTGTATTTCAAAGCAACGCGGAAATACATGGTCTAGTGGTTCTATGCGCCTTGTATATGTGTGTAGCAGGATATTGGGAGAAAGCTCCAGGCTTTATTATGACATATATTATTATGTTGTTGTTAGCTTATTTGACGGCTCCTATTATGGGGATTATGTATGTTGTTATTTGCACATTTGCACGTGCTATACCGCTGACGATGGTGGCTGCACCGATTCTGTATGCAAATCCGAGCCGCATGATGTATAGTTTTCAGCGAATACATGTTCCTAAGAATGTATTGGTAATGTTGTGTATATTGATTCGTTTTTTTCCAGTTATAGAAAAAGAAATGTTATCTATCAGGAACGGAATACGTGCAAGGGGTATTTTCCCTACTTGGTGGAGTATCCTAAAGAATCCTATTATGGCATATGAATGTTTTTTCGTTCCCTTGACGGTTCGATGCTTGAAATTATCTACTGAACTTGGGGCATCTGCGGAGCTGCGGGGATTGGATTCATCTAATCCCCGTTCCTGCATATACAATATTGGTTTTACTTACAAGGACATTTTGGCAATTTTGGGATTTGTGTTAGGTTGCATTGGTGTTATGTTGGGGGTGAGAACTTGGTTGAGTTAGAAAGCGTTTCCTTTCATTATGGACGGGAAGATGCGGGAATGCTCCTGACCGGGGTAGAAGATATTTCTTTTAAAATTGAAAAGGGTCAGTGCGCTGTCCTGTGCGGACGTTCTGGAGCTGGAAAAAGTACTATTCTCCACCTGATTAGCGGGTTAGTTCCTGGATTTTACGAAGGGCAGTTAAAAGGCCGTGTTATAGTAAATAATGGTTTTCCCAGCAGTTTCACACCGGAAGAAAGGGTTGCAACACTGGGAGTAGTCTTTCAAGACCCTCGAAGCCAGTTTTTTATGGGAAAGGTACTTGATGAAATTGCATTTTCTGCTGAAAACATTGGGTTGTCTCCCGAACGAATATTACCGCAGGTTATGGAGTGCGCGAAGAGACTTGAAATAGAGTCCCTGTTGGAGAAAAAAGTCAATGAATTATCCAGTGGGCAGAAGCAACGTGTGGCGATTGCTGCCGCCACTGTATTCGCTCCGCCTGTATTGATATTGGATGAGCCAATTTCTAATTTGGATCGGGGCGGAATTAAAATCTTGCTTGAAATTTTGGGAGAGATAAAGCAGAATGGTACAACCATTATTATCAGTGAACATCGTCTGCATCAGTTTTTATCTATTGCGGATGTATATTTGCATATTGATGCCGGCAGATTGGTAAATAAATGGACAAAAGCCCAGTTTGAACGGCTTACTTGTAGTGATTTGATTGAGTGGGGCATCCGACATCCGGATTTGGCTGAATATGTACAAAGACCGCATCGACAGATTTTATCTGCTGATAAAGATTTGACTGTGGAGGGAATTTCTTTTCGGTATAAAAAAGCTGTGTGGGGAATTGAAGACTTGTCTTGCTGCTTTCCTGCCGGGACTGTTACTGCCATTCTTGGCAGAAATGGAATAGGGAAAACTACGTTTTGCAAAATTTTGTGTGGACTGTTAAAACAAAAGGTCGGAACAATAAAAAGAGAAAATCAGGTATTATCTTGCGCAGAGCGTCGTGCATCCAGTTATCTTGTTATGCAGGACGCGGATTATCAGATTTATGCGGATAGTGTCGGGAATGAGCTGGTATTAGGTAAAAAGGTAACAGAGGATTTGAGAAATCGTGCCTATGATGCGTTGGATGCCTTTCATCTGACCGCATTAAAGGATCGGCATCCAGCGTCTTTGTCTGGTGGCGAAAAACAGAGAGTAACAATAGCTGCCGCATATTGCTCGGATGCCGATATAATTATCTTAGATGAACCTACAAGTGGAATGGATGGAGAAGGTGTACTAAGTCTCTCAAAATGGGTAACATTCCTTGCCCAGAAAGGAAAAACCATTATCATTATAACTCATGATGATTTACTGTGTGATATGGCTTGTGACAACAGATTCTACATGGGAGGTAAGGAAAATGAATAAATCAGAAATTGCAAAACAGTTATTAGGTTTTATGCGTGCGCATAAAAATCAGTTTGTGCTGTCAATTCTGCTTGCTATTTTGGGCGTTGCTTCTGGTATGATTCCGTATTTTGCAATTGCCAGAATTATGCTTTATCTGCTGGAAGGTATAAGGGAGATGTCTATTTATGCCTTTTGGTGCATGATGGTGTTGCTCGGATTTTCTTTGAAAATTATTTTTGCGAATCTTTCAACTGCTGTATCACATACGGCAACATTTTATACATTGAAAGAGATTCGAATGCAGATTATAGATAAGCTGTCACGGGTTCCGATGGGCTATATCTTGGATCAATCATCGGGTAGTTTTAAAGACACGATTGTGGATAGGGTGGAAAGTATGGAGCCGATTCTTGCGCATTTAGTTCCTGAAATGACATCTAATTTGTTTGTGCCAGTATGTATGCTTGTTTATCTTTTTGTTCTAGACTGGCGTATGGCTCTTTTATCACTAGTTACGTTGCCCATAGGATTTTTCTGTTATATGGGAATGGCAAAAAATTATGAGGAACGGTTTTCTGGGCTTATAAAACGGGTTAAGAAAATGAATACAACAGTCGTTGAGTATGTGAATGGGATTGAGGTAATAAAAGCATTTAATCAATCTGCAAATTCTTATGAAAGATACTCTGATTCTGTGAAAGATAACGCCGATTATGCGGTTGGCTGGATGAAGGACACACAGCTTTTTATGTCGATGAGCAATACCATCTGGCCAAGTGTGTGGATTGCTATTTTACCGGTCGGAGGAATCCTTTACAAAGCAGGAATCCTTTCTGCTCCTGTTTTTTTAACCGTGATGATTTTATCACTTGGAATTGTTGGGCCAATTTTAGCGGCAATCAAATTTACGGATAGTGTAGCGCAGCTAGGAACGATAATAGGCGCTGTATGTAGTTTGCTGTCGGCTCCCGAAATGAAGCGCCCTTCTATACAGACCGACATACAGGATTTAACGATAAAATTTCAGGATGTTTCTTTTTCCTATGATGAAAATGTGGAAGAGCCTGTTTTGAGTCATGTTAATCTTATATTTCGCCCTAACACTATGACTGCGATTGTGGGACCGTCAGGTTCCGGAAAATCCACCATTACGAAACTTATTACTGGTTTTTGGGAAGTGACATCAGGCAAAATCACGTTGGGTGGCAAGGACATTCGGCAAATGCCGCTTTCACAACTCACATCGTATGTATCTTATGTTTCACAGGATAATTACTTATTTGATGTGAGTGTGCGTGAAAATATCCGAATGGGTCGTCTTACGGCAACAGATGATGAAGTAGAGGAAGCAGCCAAAAAATGCGGTTGTCACGATTTTATTGTAGAGCTGGAGCATGGCTATGAAACAGTTGTTGGCAGTGCAGGAGGACATTTGTCAGGCGGAGAACGGCAACGAGTAGCGATTGCGCGGGCAATGCTCAAGAATGCACCGATTGTAATTTTTGACGAAGCGACCGCTTACCTTGACCCTGAAAATGAGAGTTTAGTGCAGGATGCAATTTCAAATTTGGTTCGAGGGAAAATGTTGATTATGGTTGCACATCGTCTTTACACTGTAACAGGGGCAGACCAGCTTGTTGTGGTAAATGACGGTCGGATAGAAGCGACTGGAACACATGAGGAGTTGCTTGAGGTTTGCCCACTATATAAACAAATGTGGATGGCTCATATTGGTAGCCGTGATGAAGGAGGTGCAGACAGATGCTTACCGCATTGAGAAAAATATATGACTTTGCAGGAAATTGGCAGGGAGTATTAAAGAAATCTGTTGCTTTCAGTCTGTTGCACTCCATTTTTGATATGTTTCAGATTGCTGCGCTTTTTTTGATTTTAATTGGTTTAACGGAAGGAATGACATTGCAAATAATAGTATTTACGTTATTACTTCTGATTATCGGCATATTGGGGAAAATTTATTGCAGTTATATTTCTGATTTTTCGCAAACGAAGGTTGGTTATTATATGTGTGCGGAAAAGCGGATTCATGTGGGTGATCGCATGAAATATATGCCGATGGGGTATTTTAACGATCATAGTCTTGGAAAGCTGACTTCGGCTGTTACTACAACAATTGGAGATGTGGAAAATAACGCACCGTCTGTTTTAATTACAGTTGTTCACGGATTTGTTCATGTAGTTGTTATTACTATCGTGATGTTTTTCTTTGACTGGCGCATAGGTTCTTTATGTTGCTTGGGAATTCTTCTGTTTTTGGTATGCAATTCAATGATGCAGAAAAAATCACAGAAAATATCGCTGGAAAGGCAACGTGCACAGGAAGATTTGGTTGGTGCTACATTAGAGTACATACAAGGAATGAATATTGTAAAATCATTTAATCTTGGTGGTAACTCCAATCAAAAAATGAAACAGGCCATAGAAGAAAGCAGGGTTCGTAATACAAAACTGGAAACTGTTTTTATTCCTTATGGTGCTGCACAACAGTTTGTGTTAAGATTAATAAGTGTATCTATTATGTTCTGTTCTATTTTGTTTTATTTGCAAGGCAGTATGACACTTGTGTATTGCCTATTGATGTGTGTGGCTTCATTTTTGATTTTTAGTGAATTAGAAAAAGCGGGCGGTAAATCATTTGCGCTTCGTCTCATTGAAAGCTCGATTGATAAAATAAATGAGATTGATGAAACGCCGATTATGGATTTATCGGGACAAAATATAACGCCTCCAAATATGGATATTGAATTAAAGGATGTTAGCTTCTCATATGGTGAACATCAAATTTTCCGATGTATTAATCTTTCCGTTCCAAGCAGAACAACGCTAGCAATAGTCGGACCATCAGGAAGTGGAAAAACAACATTGTGTAGTTTAATTGCACGATTTTGGGATGTACAGTCTGGAAGTATTACTTTAGGCGGTACGGATATACGAGATTATACGTTAGATAAATTGCTTTCTAATTTCAGCATTGTCTTTCAGAATGTTTATTTATTTGCTGATACGATTGAAAATAATATCCGTTTTGGAAAGCCGGATGCCAGTCACGATGAGGTTGTCCGGGTTGCTAAGAAAGCTTGTTGCCATGATTTTATCATGGCACTGCCCCAAGGTTATGATACTGTGATTGGTGAAAGTGGTGCAACTCTTTCTGGTGGTGAAAAACAGCGTATTTCCATTGCCAGAGCGATTTTGAAAGACGCACCTATCGTTATTTTGGATGAGGCAACTTCCAGTGTTGATCCTGAAAATGAATCCGATTTACAGGCAGCCATTGAAAGTTTGACAGAAAGTAAAACGGTTATTACGATTGCCCATCGCTTGAAAACAGTCAAAAATGCGGATCAGATTGTAGTAATTGCAGATGGAAAAATTACACAGCGTGGAACGCACGAACAATTGAAAATGCAATCTGGTATTTATGCGGATTTTATCAATATTCGTCATAAAACAACGGGCTGGAAATTGGTTCAGTAAAGGAGGCGATTATGAAACTTCATGTATCCGGAGAAGATTATTTGGAAGCTATACTTGTATTACAAAAGAAAAGTGGTATGGTGCGTTCTATTGACCTTGCCCGGCACATGGGATTTAGCAAACCCAGTATCAGTCACGCAGTAGGCGTATTAAAGAAAGAAGGATTGCGAAACAAAAGAAGCAGCAGAGGCGAGCAAAACAGAAAAAAGAAACAAGAGATAATCTGGCTAAAGAAGAAATCTTGAAAGATGACAGATTTTTCTTTATTGCCGGTTATACCTCCTGAGGTGCACCGTATGGTGTCACCTGGGAGGAAATGGGGCTGAAACCTTGGGATGATGTGGAAGAGAATAATTGGGTTGTCAGTGCAATTTCATTTATCTCTTGTGACAGAAACAGATTCCCGTTTTGCCTGAAGTAAGTCAGAACTGATCTCAGGAGCATCGAGCAGTGCAGTGAAATTTTGCTGAATGATCTCTAGGGTTTTCTGCTTTTTCTGCAATTCCTGTTTTTCCCGGACAGTAGCATCCTGTTCAGATTCAAGATTTTCAATCCGCTTCTGGATTTTATTAGAGCTTGGGATTTTGGTGACACCGAGATCCTGAAGCTCTTTTTTTAGTGAATCGTGGAGCTGGTATTCTGTCTGATGCTTGGTCCGGTATGCTTTTGGATTTTTAGAAAATTTGCAATCTTCAATCACTTTACGGCAGAGACGGTAAGAATCACAGTGTTTCTGGATGACTTTCTGTGTAGTCAGTTCATTGCTGATTTCCACTATCTTCTGATCGGCAGCTTTAACAGAAGCTTCAATGTCAGAAACATGCTGCTGGAAATCTTCATAATTCAGCAGATTATTTTCAGAAAGATAGTTGAAGGTACGAGCCGCTTCTTTCAGGTTATTGAGTTTTGCCCATCGTTCAAATCCTTCACGTTTGCCTGTTGTTACATAGGTGGAAATATTGATATACAGGCGAGCTTCTCTGGACAGATGCCTTGGAGTTTTTACTTTGTTACGATTTTTAGCCAGACGGATGCGGACATTTTCTTCTGAATAATAGTTTCCAAGAGATTTTATATAAGTAAAGTTTTTCTGCTCCGGTGCACGGAAGGATAAATGTTTTCCCTGTCGAACTTCATATCCTGCTAACTGCATCTTTTGTAGGAATTCCTCATAGTTGATGGAAGTCCAGATTGCTTTATCAACTGCGACACGCAGTTTGGCTTTCCAGCTGGTGCCACGATGGTATTCCATGTTCTCTTTATAGCTTTTACCTTTTTCTCCGGTTGGCATACTGGTGACAAGTCCATTTTCATGGCAGATACGATTACTGATTCTGCAGAGTTTGTGGTAGCTCCGCTTATTGGAAACATACTTGTGATGATCAACAAAGCTTGCAGCGTTGAAGATGATATGATTGTGAATATGATTTTTGTCAACGTGTGTGCTGATCACGTACTCATATTTTCCTTTCAGCACTTCGTCAGCAAATTGTTGACCTAAGCGATGGGCAGTTTCGGCATTAACTTCTCCAGGTTTAAATGACTGGATCAGATGAAATGCCAGGTTATCGCCTTTGTCCATTACGTTCTTTTTTGCTGCTTCTCTGGTGAGAGCAAATTCCAAATCTGCAGTTTCCGGGGAACAGCCAAAACTGGAAACTAACAGTTTTTCATCTGTTTTATCTGGATTCGTGATGTAGTCCAGAGCTTTCTTGTCTGTTACTTTAATGGGGAAGATCTTAAGATACGCCATAATTCTTTCACCATCTCTTTCAATTCTTGCATTTCTTCTGGATATAGATCTCCGGTGGTATTTACCTTTTTTGCAATCTGGTTGATATTTACACCAATCTTGTGCATTTCCTCATACTGTTTCTTAAGTGGAGTGGTATCTGTGTTGACGATGTAACCGTCGATTGCCATTTTGCGCAGATAAGCTCCCATGTTTTTTGTCTTTGATTCTATCATCTTCCTGCGGATTAGCTTTCGTTCTTCTTCGGTGACATAGAAATGGATTTCTTTGTTTCTCTTTCTTTCAGCCATTGGCGGGTTCTCCTTTCTGAGAGGGCAGTAGTATCGTTGCTTTCAGCGTTTTTTTCAATTTAGGGCAGGGTTCCCTAAATTGGGATTTCCCGGAAGTGTATCCTCACTTCCTGTCCTTGCTGTTTTACCCCTCTATTAGTTAAAGTCAGGAGAACCGGGAAAATGCAAAAGAATTTGGCAGGTAGTACGGGAACCGAAAATATGGTATGATTATGGCAGGATATCAGAAGAATCAGGAGTTGAATAGATTGTGAAGAAAGAAGAAATTTTTGAATATGTGAAGAAACAGTATGGAACGATGCCGGAGTATTTATGGGCACAATCACCAGATAATGCTGTGCTGCGACATAAGAATGGAAAATGGTATGCTGTGGTCATGAGCGTTGAAAAATGCAAACTCGGATTAGAAGGAAATGAATTTGTCGATATTATTGATGTAAAATGTGATCCGGAAATGACAAGTATGATTATTCAGACCTTTGGATTTTTGCCAGGATACCATATGAACAAACAGCACTGGATCACAATTTTACTGGATGGTTCAGTAAGTGAAGCAAAGACATTAGATTTTTTGGATATGAGCTATGATATGATTGATGGGAATAGAGGAAAGGAAGAATGATGAGAAAGGTAATCGTATATTCATCTGTGCATCATGGAAACACAGAAAAATTAGTAAAGAACATTGCAGAAGAATGTCAGGTTGATTTGATTGATGCTGTAAAACAGCCAGATGCAGATTTGAGCAGTTATGATATGATTGGGTTTGCATCAGGAATCTATTTTTCAAAATTTCATCAGTCTATATTGGGATTTGCAGAGAAGAATCTACCGGACGACAAAATGGTATTTCTGATCTGTACTTATGCTGGAAATGCGAATTATAAATCCATAGAGCAGATTTTGGACAAGAAGCATTCTACAGTAATCGGAAAATTCGGATGCAAGGGCTATGACACATTTGGTCCATTTAAACTGCTGGGTGGTATAGCAAAAGGGCATCCAGATGAAAAAGATATAAAAAATGCAGTTGAGTTTGTAAAAGGACTATAAATAGTTTGGCGAAAAAGAAAAACCGGGGAACAGTCCTCGGTTTTCTGATATTTGCGGTTCAGTCTTCAATTTGAAAAATCTCTTCTACTGGCATTTTCAGATAATGTGCCAGACGGATTGCAATTTCGAGAGAGGCATTTCGCTCACCACGCTCAATGCGTCCGATGGTATCACTGCAAGAACCGACAGCTTTTGCAAGATCTGCCTGAACGAGATTTCGTTCTTCACGGATATCTTTAAGTGTGTTGTTAATTGCCATTTTATCACTTCCTTTATTATTTTCAGCAAGAGCAGGCTAGAAGTCTGCAGTTGATCTTTAATGAAAACCAGGGATTTCTGCTCCTTTGCATTTTCCGATTACTTTCCCAAAGATTTTAAAAGAATCAGATTCATAAATCTGGATTGGATGATACTTTTCATTCAATGAAACCAGATAAACTCCATCCGGACCGTCATGTAGCTCTTTGATATAGGTATTGCCATTGAGATAGAAGATACCGATTTCACCGTTGGAGATACTGTCTTGTTTATGAACCCATGCAACATCTCCGGTATGATACATTGGTTCCATACTGTCACCAGATATACGGATTCCAAAATCCGTCTTTTCAGGTGCGAGATGACCGACATTGTAACTTTCTTTTACACTGTCTTCAATATAATTTCCAGTACCGGCAGAAGCTGGCTCTACTGCAATCGGCTGATAATTTTCAAATGGAATGATATCGGCTCTATGCGGAAGATACTTTCTGGACGCCCGCAGAAGATTGGCAAATTCAATAATCTTAGCTTTGCCGTCTTCATTCAAATTTTCCATGACATGATCAAATGGATTTTCACCTAAAAATTCTTCGTATATATCTTCAATATCTAAAATCTGACAAACTGTCAGGATTGTGTGTAAGGAGGGTTCTCTTGTTAGATTCTCCCATTTGGAGACTGCTTTCGTAGTAACTTCAATTCCTTCCTGAGCAAGTAAGTCCACCAGATCCGCCTGGGAGTAGCCTTTCCTTTTTCTGTTTTCTACTAATACTTCTCCGAAAGCACGCATATGTTCGCCTCATTTCTTTTTGATTTTTCTATATGCATTATAACCCGAATAAAATCAAAAATCAAGAAAAATCTCCAAAAGGGAGATAATACGACCAAGATGTCGCTTGACTATCTCCAATACGGAGATATATACTAAGCATACAGAAATTGATAAGACAATTAAGCAAACAGGGAGAAGGTGGTGGAGTTAATGGGAGACAGAACAATTCTTCATAGCGACATGAATTCATTTTATGCAAGTGTGGAAATGTTGCATCACCCGGAATTTGCCGGAATGCCTCTTGCAGTTGGCGGTGATCCGGAAGCTCGGCATGGAATTGTGCTGACAGCAAATTATATTGCAAAGCGAAAAGGTGTAAAGACCGGAATGGCATTATGGCAGGCAAAACAGATTTGCCCGGAAATCATATTTGTACCACCACGGATGGACTTGTATTTGAGATTTTCACAGATGGCAAGAGAAATCTATTCGGAGTATACGGACAAGATCGAGCCATATGGGATTGATGAAGCCTGGCTGGATGTATCAGATAGCAGAAATCTGAAAGGAAGCGGAATAACGATTGCAAGAGAAATCAGCCATCGGATTAAATATGAACTGGGTGTAACGGTAAGTATTGGAATTTCCTGGAATAAGATTTATGCGAAACTTGGTTCGGATTACAAAAAGCCAGATGCGATTACAGAGTTTAACCGGGAGAATTATAAAAGTATGATTTGGCAGCTTCCTGCATCGAATCTGCTTTATGTTGGAAGACAGACGCGGAAGAAACTTCAGAAGCTGGGGATCCGAACCATTGGGGAACTTGCAGAAAGTGATGAAACAATGCTAGAAAGCCATTTTGGAAAAATGGGAATTGTGTTATGGTCATTTGCAAATGGCTGGGACAATGATCCAGTTTGCAAAGACGGGTATGCAGCTCCGGTGAAGTCAATCGGCAATAGTACCACAACTCCAAGAGATTTGGAAGATGATCTGGATGTTTGGATTATTCAGATGGCACTAACAGAAAGCGTTGCAGCAAGATTGAGAAAGCATGGTTTTAAATGCAAAACGATAGAAATTACGGTTCGGGACAATGGCTTGTTTAGTTTTTCGAGGCAGAAACAATTACTTCATCCGACAAATATAACAGATGAAATTGTGACAGCAGCATTTCAGTTGTTTAAGGATCATTATAAATGGGAGCATCCAATCAGAAGCCTTGGTATACGAGCAGTAGATCTTGTGTTGGATGATATTCCCGTGCAGTTGGATTTATTTGGAAATCAGGAGAAAAAGGAAAAGTTAGAGAAGCTGGATCGTACTGTAGATGAGATCAGACGACGGTTTGGTTATTTCAGTATACAGCGAGCGGCAATGTATCAGGATAAAGTCTTATCCCACTTAGACGCTGGTACGCACACGATCCATCCACACAGTTATTTTCATGGGTAATTGGAGGGATAGATTTGAAAAAAGCATTAACCAAAAAACAGAAAGAAAGTTATCAGTGTATTTTGGATTATACGAAGGAGCATGGATATCCGCCGACAGTACGGGAATTTGGAAAAATGATCGGAGTAAGATCAACATCATCTGCTTTTTCCAGAATCAAACAGTTGGAGTTAAATGGATATATCCGCAGAATCCCGGCATCGCCAAGAGCAATTGAGATTTTATAGTGAGGTGTCGGCATGAACAAAGTATATGTAGATGTAGTAGCAGAGTTTCGGAAAGACGGACAGCTGGTTCCCATATTTTTTACATGGGAGGATGGAAGAAAGTATAGCATTGACAGAATTTTGAAAATCGAGCGATGCGCCAGCAGAAAGGCAGGCGGTGTAGGAATGATGTACATCTGTATGATACAGGGGCAGGAAAGCCACTTGTTTTACGAAGTGGATAAATGGTTTATGGAGAGAAAAACAGCATAAGGAGAGATTGGTATAGACGATATTATTTGGATTATTAACCGGCAGGGATAGTCACTTTCCCTTTATATTCCTGCAGGTTTTACATAAGAAGAGGGATTCCGGTCAGTAAAGGCAGCTCCCACAATGCCTTTTGGATATCCGCTTCTGCAAGTTGTAGTAAGTAATTGCTTCCCATCAAAATCATGGGGAAAGCGAACTGGTCTGAAAGACCGCCAGTTAGTGTGATGATGATAAGGAGATTTTGAAACTGATGACAGACAGAGATTATGCAATTAAATCAATGAAAGAAATTACCTTCCAGATGGCAAGTCATGCACAGGATTATCTGGAAGTTACAATCGAAAGACATTATACTGATATTAAAGAATTGATGACAAGCTATCAGAAATTGATTTTGGAAAATCAGATTGTGTTAGAAGAACTGGATATGGAATGCCAGGAGAAAATCAATGAAGATATGGCATATGCATTGAGTTATCTGAGCATTTATAACAGCCAGCTGAATGTGCCAAAGATGCACCGGGAGATGAATAATCTGATGATTATTTATGGATTGTCGGACATGATCTATCGGGGAATGACTTTGGTGAAGTTCTATGCACCGAATGGTGTGATGCTCAGTGAGATCCTTCATTCCTGTTTTTGCAGTCATTATAATAAGACAGATGTGGAAGTACAACAGGAGTTAGGAATAGGCAGGACTTCTTTTTATAAAATGAAGAAGCAGGCACTTGGGTATTTAGGATTTTATTTTTATGAGATCGTGGTACCGCAGGCAAAGGATAAAAGATTTAAACCGTCACTGGGCGTTGAGGAAGAGTAGGTGAATAATATGAGATACGAAGATTCGATGAAAGGTGTAGCTGCTCAGATAATCAAAGAACAGCTGAGAGCCAGTAAAATTAAAAACAATCCAGAAGAGTTCCATTGGCATGATGAATATGCAACGTTGAATTTCTTTCGGTTTATCTGCAAAAATATCGGTAACTTGGGAAATGGAGAAATTGAAAAAATGGTCACACGCTTGAAAAGCATAGATCAGAAAGCAGTGGAAAACCATGTGAATGGTGCTGTTTGGGCATTTGATTATGATAAGATGTTCTGTGTATTGATGGAGAATGAAATTTGCCGAAAGGTGTGTGAAAAGAATAAATATAATAGTTGGATGAAGCTGATTGGACAGTATTGTATCTCAATGGCTTAAAGATAAAGAAAGTTGCTGGAGAGAAAAAATATTCTCCAGCAACTTTGTCTTTGATGAATAAAGGTCAATTTTTTATTTAATTATTCTCACTATTATTTGATTCAGTGATTTTTTTCTTCTTTGGAGAAACCAGTTTGTGACCGGAATAAATGGACATGCCCATACAAAGCAATGAAGAATAGGCAAAGTATTTATGTGCAGTCATAGATTTTTTGATTCCAGAATAAATGCATCCCAACATACAGAAAAGTGCGCCTAAGGACCAGTATTTATGTGATTTCATGATTTGATACCTCCTTTGATTTAACTGATTCAATCATAACGCTTTTTTACGAAAATGCAAAGAAAAACTTTGAATATAGTTCTGTAGAATTAGAACTTGGCTTTGCGATTCTGTATATTTAAGATATCCACAAGTATACTAAATTCAGAACGATTATTCGTTCTGGAGGAGGTGTTACGATGGATTTGAAAGCAGTAGGACAGCGAATCAAATCAGCACGAGAAGCAAAAAATCTCACGCAAGAGGAACTGGCTGCATTAGTAAATTTAAGTCCAACGCATGTGAGTGTAATAGAGAGAGGCTTGAAAGTTACAAAATTGGATACCTTTGTTGCAATTGCAAATGCATTAGATGTTTCAGCAGATACTCTTTTGATTGATGTTGTGGCACATTCAGTTACAGGTGTTACCAATGAGCTGACAGAAAAAATTGAAAAACTTCCGATCAAAGAGCAGAAAAAAATCATCAAAGTAATTCACACATTATTGGAAGAGTGATATGACAAACTGGGAAGAGCGAGTAGCTCTTCTTTTTTTGACCTTTTATTCAGCTTTAAGTTGTAAAGTGTCTTTTCATGATAATAGAAATATGCTAAATTAGTTCTATAGAACAAGGTGTAATTCTACTTATATATTGGAGGAAAATGAATGAGAGAGAAAACTATTTATGAGAAGATTGCAGAAAAGTACAACACAACACCAGAAGAGGTACGCAGAGAAATGCAGATAGCCATAGATGCAGGATTTGATAATCCCGATCCGGCTGTGCAGGAAGAATGGAAGAAAATGACACTTAAAGGAGACAGACCCACACCGGAAGAAGTAATCAATTACGCAGTAAAAAAACTAAAAGGAAAATAAAAATATGAAGAAAAAGATAATTGCATTGATTTCAGGAGCAGTGATCTTGATAATTGCTGCAGGAAGTATTTATGGGAAATCTGAATCTGGTCATAAGGAAGGCGAACCGGATGTGGTAGGAACATTTTCCGTAAATCGGGATGAAAATCTAACCGTAGTCGCTAACCGGGAACATATCGAGGATAGAGAAGCGTTTGCAAGAGAACTTTTGCAGATGTACAAGGATGATTCATTTTATTCGACAAAATTCTCCACAGACAGGGGATATGCGACGAGCCTTGATATGAACATCTATTTATGGAAAGAGGATATTGAAGATGGGGAATCGGTAATGACAGCCGAATATAGACCTGTAGAATACGGAAAGGACTATGATGTAGTCAATAATCCTGATAAATTTCAACTATATATAGATGGAAAAGAAGTAGAAGAATAACACGGTGAACTTTTTATACTGAAATATGTACGATTCTAATAATGAGATGAACTTATGGGAATGTATTGCGGATACTTTGTGAACTTTATCCTGATACAATGATTATGCTGATGAAAGAAGGCATAGATAACTGAATACAAGAAAGAGACTAAAGCCTCAGTAGTTAAGAAAAAACTACTGGGGCTTTTTTTCGTGCCTGAATTTCTCAGCCAATAACTGCGGGCGTATCCCGGCAGGATAAAGGCGGAGCAGGCATGATCCTAAACAGAGGTCCGCCTTCTGGATTTGAAACGAGCAACAAGATTTCAAATTCAGGAGGAACGGATATGTATATTGAACACCCATATTTTTACGAAGGAAAGTATTACGCAAATATTGATGGAGAAATGATCGAGATTACAAAAGAAGTTGCGTATGCGATGAATAATTTTTACAGAAGCAGCAAGGCAAAAAAAGTTGAGATTAAGAATGAACTGGGTGAGGTTGTGGATAAGATGCTGAGAGAAGTACCTTACAGCGGTCAGTCCATTGATGGAGAAGGCTTCATGATTGAGGATTTTCCAGATCTGAACTGTGATGTGGAGCACTGTGTACTGACAAAAATGGAACAGCAGGATATTCACACAGTGATCAATCAACTGAACTCAGAGGAACGCATGATTATTTATGGCATTTTCTTTGAAAACAAGACACAGACACAGATGGCGGAGATTATGGGGATTTCCAGACAGATGCTGTCATACAAGCTGAAATCCACTCTTAATAAGATGCGTGAAATGTATATGAATAAATTTTTTTAAAAAATTTTTCAAAATCTTTTGCATCTGCCAAAGTCATTTGACTTTAGTAATTAGAGGAAGTTAAAGGACTTCCTAAAATGAACCATGATAACTGAATATCCAATAATAACTGACGTGACATTTCATGCAAAGAGCACGAGGAAGATGCCGCTATAGGATTATAAGACAAAACAAAGATTTTTAGTTCAGTCCGTAATGCTGCGAAAAAGCACTGACCGAAGCCAGCTGGCAGGCTGGTGATGCGATGATATGTATGAGATGCGATACACTTGCAGATCCTGAGAAGTCTGTAACTGGTAAACCTATGAACTGCTGGAGCCTGGAAACGAGAGTTTCCGGGGTGTGGTCCGGAGTATGCATCCGGGCAGGTTATTATTCCCTTCCTGCATATGCGGGAGTAACGATTCGGGGTATCGAGGATAAATAGAATCGAGCGAGCACTGTTTAATAATCAAATTGGCTATAGAGGTTATGCGGCAGAGCTTTCCTTATGGGAAAGAAACTCTGCCGTATTCCTGTGGAGCCAATATAGCGCTATGGATGCTTTACAAATAAAAATAATAGATTGGAGAGAGGACAAATGACAATCCGCAGAGGAGATATTTTATGGGCAGATCTCGGTATGTTTCCTACAACATCTGTTCAGGGTGGAATAAGACCGGTGATCGTAGTGAGTAATAATAAAGCCAATACATACAGTTCAGTCATAACGGTAGTTCCGCTGACATCAAGAATTTATAAGAAACGGTATTTGCCAACACATGTGTTTATCAGCAAATATGATATGACGGGAATCCGAAAAGGAAGTTTGGCACTGGCTGAACAGGTTATGAGCATTTCTACGAAATGTATTATTGAGAAATGCGGAAGAGTGAACAAGTGGAGCCTGGATCGGGTACTGAAAGCAGTACAGATTCAGATGGGAATGGAAGGAGAAGGGCATGACGGCAGAGGAATATAGAAATTATCTGGAGCAGGATTTCAGTGACGTAGATATAAATGAAATGACTGATCTACGGATGATAAAAGCAGACAGAAATAAATCGCTTCAGGAACGGAGAGATATTTTCCTGAATAAAGTAGGAAATCCTTATCTGGTCCGGATCGGTAATATGAAAGTAAAAGTCAGATTTGCCAATAACGGTATATCTATGGAGCAGGCATTTGAGAATATGCTTCTGAGTGTCTGAAAAAGTACTGGCAAGATTGAGGGGACTGTGTTAGAATGTCGGTAAGGACAAATTATGCAGCCCCCTTTTATTACATGGATTTTCTGACGTAATAAAAGGAGGTAAGATATGTATCAGAATATCAATAAAATCTATCATGCCGCCATCTATGTCAGATTATCTAAAGAAGATGGCGATATTTCCAGTTCAGCAAAACTGGAAAGTAACAGCATTTCTAACCAGAAAGCTTTGATTCTGGATTTCCTGAAAGACAAAAAAGATATAGAAGTTGTTTCAGTCCGAGTTGATGATGGCTACTCAGGCTCTAATTTTGATCGTCCTGCATTCCAGGCAATGCTGGAAGATATCCGGCGTGGGATTGTAGACTGCGTAGTGGTAAAAGATTTATCACGATTTGGAAGGGAATATATTGATTCCGGGAAGTATATCGAGAGATTATTCCCGGCTCTTGGTGTGCGTTTTATTGCCATCAATGACAATTATGACAGTCTCAAGGGAAAGAATCAGGCAGACGAAATTATTATCCCATTTAAGAATTTAATCAATGATGCTTATTGCCGTGACATTTCTATTAAGATCAGGAGTAATCTTGAGATTAAGAGGAAAAAAGGT
This sequence comes from Eubacterium sp. 3_1_31, assembly GCF_964249515.1. NCBI lineage: Bacteria > Bacillati > Bacillota > Clostridia > Eubacteriales > Eubacteriaceae > Eubacterium > Eubacterium sp. 3_1_31. Next base: position 111,770 of record NZ_CAXUBY010000001.1, on the reverse strand, counting down.
GAGTGTGTGACTCCGTTTGTAGCTTTTGGATACAGGAAGACAAAGACAGATAAGCATAAATTAGAGATTGATCCATCTGCAGGCAGTGTAGTACAGGATATTTTTAAGATGAAGCTGCAGGGAATGAGTCAGGATGCGATCGCTAATCGTTTAAATGAACTGGGTATTCTTTCCCCATTTGAGTATAAAATCAGCAACGGCAGTCGTTATGAAACAGGCTTCCGGCAGAAAGAACAGGCACTTTGGAGTTCCGTTACCGTCCGCAGGATACTGGAAAACGAGGTTTATATCGGAAACCTTGTGCAGGGAAAAAGGACGACACCGAACCATAAAGTGAAGCAGACTTATGTGAAACCGGAAGATGACTGGATCCGGATTGAGAAAAATCATGAGCCATTGGTGAGTGACCGTGATTTTGAAATTGTTCAGAGACTTCTGGGCATGGATACACGTACTTCGCCTGACCAAAAGCAAGTATATCTGTTATCCGGAATTGCTGTATGTGCGGATTGTGGTGCACCTATGACAAGAAAGGTTTCTACTGTGGCAGGGAAAAAATATGCTTATTATCTATGTTCCGCAAATAAAGAAACAAAACGCTGTTCCAGTCATAGAATACCGGAAAAGGATCTGGAAGATGCCGTACTGGTGATGCTGAAACAGCATATCCAGAATATCCTGCACCTGAAAAGAGTCCTGGAATTTGTTGGTACTGTGCCATTTCAGGAGATCAATATGAAGAAGCTGCAGGACAGGCTGGAGAAGAAAAAACAGGAGACAGAACGTTGTAAGGAGTTACGGATGATGCTCTATTCGGATATGAAAGAGGGCATTGTATCAAAAGAAGACTATGTAGAGCTTCATGCAGCCTATGGAAAGAGGCTTAGAAATGCGGAAAAGAATATCCGTGCAATCCAGAAAGAAATGGATAGTGAGCTGGAAAAAGCAGACAATGCCAATACCTGGCTGGATTATTTTGTGAAATATCAGGATATTGAAGAACTGTCCCGCACAGTGGTGGTAGAACTGATCAGGAAAATCAGAGTATATGATAAAAAGAATATAGAGATCACTTTTGATTTTGATGATTGTTATCAGACATTGCTGAATCAATTACCGGCTATGGGAGTTGATACGGTAGTAGATGATGATAATAATCTGCAGGTCAAGGTAAAGGAGGTTGTATAAAATGGCACGAAAGAGTAGGAAAAACATTCCGGAAGTAGTCGGCAGTGCAACCGTCCAGACAGAGGTGAGAAGACCATTCCGGGCAGGATTGTATGCCAGAATTTCAATGGAAACAGAAGAAACATTAGAAAGAGGGACGATAGAAACCCAGGTGGAATTGATGAAAAACTTTGTAGCAGATACGGAAGATATTTCGGTTGCGGAAGTTTATAAGGACTCAGACTATTCAGGTACAAATTTTGACCGTCCTGGATTCGTACAGATGATGGAAGATATCAAGCATGGAAAAATCAATTGTGTTATTGTAAAAGATTTGTCCAGACTTGGAAGAAATTATGTCGAAACCAGCAACTATATTGAACGAGTATTTCCGTTTTTTCATGTAAGATTCCTGGCTGTGACAGATGATTTCGATTCCTTCAGAGAGGGTGTGGATCTTACAGTTCCACTGAAGAATATTATCAATGAGTTCTATTCGAAAGACCTTGCCAAAAAGAGCAGCAGCGCAAAAAAAGCTCTTTGGAAAAAAGGAAAATTTACAAGTGCCTGGGAACCGTATGGTTACAGAAAGTCAGAAGAAGACCATCATCAGCTGATCGTTGATGAAGAAGCTGCAGAACATTTGAAAAGTATATTTTCTATGTATATGGATGGCAGGAACTATAGTGATATTGCAAGACAGCTCAATAAAGATGGAGTTTTATCGCCGACTTTACAGAGAAAATTCTATAAAACCGGTGAGAAGCCGCTTCCGGAGTCAAAACCCTGGAACAATTATGAAGTGAAACGAGTTCTTCAGGATGTTCATTGCACAGGTGATTCTGTATTTGGAAAATATCAGCAAAGTGTTTTCCAGGGAAATAAACAGAGAAATCGACCAGAGAGTGAATGGGTGCATGTGGAGAACACGCATGAAGGGATTATAGATAGAGAGTTGTTTCAACAGGTACAATCTAAAATCCAGGAATATACGGAAGCTTATAAGAAGAAACATCAGCAGAACAATGGGGCTATTAGAAACCATAATTTCTATACAGGAAAGATATGGTGCGGAGGCTGTGGCAACCGCATGACGTTGTCCAGAGAAAGAAATGGCACATTCTTTTATATCTGCGGAGCCAATACTAACCATAAATCCGGAGGAAAGCAATGCAAAGGGCACAGAGTCAGAAAAGAATATGTGGATGACGATGTTCTTCGCCTGATCCAAACGCATATGAAAACCGTATTGGATACAGAAAAAATGATTCAGAAAATGAATGCAGCTTCCAAAAATCAGACACAGTACCTGCTTTTGGATAAAGAGGTAGGAAAACTTCGACGAGAACTAAGCCGTATCAGTAAGCGTAAATCGGATTTATATGAAGACTATTCCGAACGTTTGATTACAGAAGAAGAATACATACAGTTTTCTCGGATCTATTCCAATGAAATTGAGAATATCAAGAGCCGTCTGGACACAGTATTGGCGGCACAGGTTCGGTATTCCCAGGATTACCACATTGAAGAAGGCTGGGGAAATGTGATACATACTTATATGTCAAAGCGTAAGCTGACAAAAGAAATGGCAGATGCCTTTGTGGATTCAATTATTATCCATGGTAAGTATGATTATGAGATCAAGCTGGTATATGACGATCAGTTTGCAGATTTACAGAAACTAAAGAAAGAGAAGGAGGCGCAGTCAAGATGACAGATCTTAGAAAAACAGCTGTTTACATCCGTTTGTCTGCAGAAGATGACAATGTAGATGGCAGAGCCAAAAAAGAGAGCGACAGTGTAACTTCTCAGAGAATTCTGTTAAAATCATTTGTAATTGATGAGCTGGGTGTAGTTGAGTCGGATATTCTGGAATATGTGGATGACGGTGTCAGCGGTACTCATTTTAAAAGGCAGGGATTTCAACAGCTGCAGGATGACATGAAAAGCGGAGAAATCGGCTGTGTAGTTGTGAAAGACTTTTCCAGATTTGGAAGAGACTATTTGGAAGTTGGATTTTATATTGAATATATTTTTCCACTTCTACAGATTCGATTTATTTCGATTAATGACAGCTATGACAGTGCAGCAAGTAGCGGAATGACTGGTGGAATGAATGTAGCATTGCAGAATCTGGTATACAATATGTATAGCCTGGATTTGTCCAAGAAAATTTCATCAGCATTGCAGACAAGAACGAGAAATGGTACACGCCTTCCGGTAAATGCCAGATATGGCTATAAAAAAGGAAAAGATGGAAGGCTGGAAGTAGATCCAGAGGCTGCAAAAGTCGTGAAAATGATTTTTCGGATGGCAGCGGAAGGAACAAGTTTTGCGGATATTACAAGGGAATTGAACGGACAGGCGATTGCCACTTGTGATGAGCAGAAATTATCAAGAGGGGATCAGGTGCAGTTCCAGAGGTTTGACACGATCAAAAAGAAACACTGGAGCCCTACGACAGTAGCGGCAATTGTCCGGGATGAGATTTATATTGGAACCAGAATCTGGGGAAAAACACGTTGCAGTATGCATACCGGTCATAAAGCAGTTCTGAATGATGAAACAGAATGGGTTCGCCTGGAAAATCATCATACGGCAATTATAGACAGGGCATTGTTTGAAAAAGCAAATGAAATGCATCCGAAAAAGAAGAGAAGTGTTGCGGAATCACGTACCAATTTTACTCTGGAAAGACGTAAAAAACAGCCGGCATTGTTGCTATGTGCTAACTGCGGGCATTCTCTGCTAAAAGAAACAGAGCATTTGCTGAAATGTTCAGATGCCCGAACCAATGGAGATCCTGTGTGTCGAAGTCTGGTGATCCGGCGGGAACCGTTGGAGGAGAATATCCTTGGGCTTGTTCATCAGTATGCAGCGTCAATATTGGAAAAAGAAAAGAAAGTATCTTCCAACAGGCAATGCGACGACAAAGAGATCAATACCGCAGAATTGCAAAAACAGAGCCGACAGTTGACCTCGGAAAAGATGAAACTCTATGATGATTACAAAGATGGTCGTATAGATCGTGATTCGTATAAGCAGAGAGCAGGAAAGATAAGTGTACAGCTGGAGGAAATAAAACGAAAGATAGAAGATGCGGAGAATAGTAAAAAGCTTCTTGAACAAAATGAACTTTCTGATAAAATAAAACTAAAAGATTTCTTGGGAATTCAGAAGTTCGATACAGAGAAGCTGCGTGAGATTATCAAGGTGATCCGTGTTCATAGTCAGGATGAAATCGAAATCGAATGGAATTTTGACGATATTTTTTCAGAATAGAGGTAACTTGAGCAGGACAAGAATGACTTACCAGAAGATAATAAAGGTGCTGGGACTACCTGATGGAAGCGTCAGATAGTCTTCGGCAGAAAAAAATAAAATTTTTTTTGTCCTATACTTGACACATCCACATGTTTGTCAACATACCTTTGTTCTAATATGGCAAAGTTAGGAATGAACCCTAAGACATTATAAAAGATTATGGAACATTCTGATGTAGGAGTTACACTGAATGCATACAATCACTTGGTCTTTGTTGATATTCAAAAGAAATGATAGAAATGGATAATAAGTGAGTTATAAAATAAGGGTAGTTTATTTTACAACTTTTTCCTGCTAAAATATAAGAATTTATACAAGGAAATATGACGATTTAAGGAGATATAAGAACATGATTAAAATACTTTTTATTTGCCATGGGAACATCTGTCGCTCAACAATGGCAGAATCCATCATGTGCTGGCTGGTTAAAAAGAACCATCTACAGGAAACATATTGTATTGCTTCTGCTGCAACAAGCACAGAAGAAATTGGCAATCCGATTCATCATGGAACAAGAAGAAAACTTAGGGAACAAAATATTCCAATTGTTGAACATTATGCACGACAGATTTGCATACAAGATGCAGAAAAATACGATTACATCATCGGTATGGATGATGCTAATATGCGTAATCTAACACGCATGCTGCCAGCACAGTATCATCATAAACTTTCTAAATTATTGGATCATACAAAGCGAAAAGGGAATATCGCGGATCCTTGGTATACAGGTAATTTCGATGAAACATTTACGGATGTATTGGAAGGCTGTCAAGGATTATTAGAGGAAACTAGACCAAAATGAAAATGACGTAACTGCTACGTCATTTTTTTAAAGCGATGGAATATCTAAAATTTCATGTAAGACTTTGCGTAAAAGTGGAAGGCGTTCACTAATAAATTTTGGATGTTGTTTGAGCCAGCGATTATTTAAAGGGGAAGGGTGTGGCAAGATGAAAGCTTTTCGATCGTGTAAGGTTTGGGTATTAAAGACAAGATCATGAAAAGGTATTTTGGGGAATATATAAGAGGCAGCAAGTGCACCAATGATGATATAAAGCTCGCTATCCACCATTGCCATTTCTTTTTGTAACCAGTGCTCTGCACAATGTTTGGGTGGTAAACAATCACCTCCACGCTCTTTTTTGCCAGGATAACAATGTCCCATAGAGGCAATGTAGAAATTGTTTGGATCATAAAAGCATGCATCACTTATTTGATACCATTCTTGGCGCAACCGTTTTCCACTGGCATCGTTAAAAGGAAGGCCACTTTCATGTACATGAATGGAAGGCGCCTGAGAAATCTGAAAAATTTTTGCGTGAGGATTTCCTTGAAAAAATCGGTCTTGGCTCGTGTGGAAAGATGTTTTCACAAAGCCGACATTGTAAAAGCTCTTTTTTAATTTCTTCAAAATCGCTCATAGTATCACCTCTTAGTAGTATTTATTATAAAACATAGGAAGCATGGCATACAAGAAAAGCTATTCTATTACTTTTAATATTGAGCGACAGCGTAAACTGATGCCAATGGATATGAAGGCAGCGACCATAAAAATCAGATACGGCAGCGCATCCAATACATCAAATAAGACACCATAGACAGCTTGTCCTAACGGATAGGTACACATAACGATCATCGTAACAAAGGAACTGACTTTTCCTAGCATCTCGTTTGGTGTGTTGTGTTGTAAATAGGTTTGTGCATAGATGTTGAAAATAGCAGCAAAAGCCATACATAAAATACTGGCAGCGAATACGATAGCATAACTTACATAAACACTGTTTAAAAACATTATGGCTAGACCGATAGGGAAAAGAAATAAGCTAGCAAGCATGAGAAAGATATACGAATGAGCCAGCTGAAAACGTTTTTGAAAGATAGGTAGTAACATAGCGCCAATGATGCTGCCAATACCGATACCTGCCTGTAACCAGCCAAAGTAAACGGGATCTAAAGCTAGTGTGATATTTGAAATGACCGGCAAACCGACACTCATTAAAGATGATAAAATGAAATTTAACAGGGCAAGGATCATCAATAACTTAAATAATGTTGGACGATCACAATAGACGAATTGCATACCTGCTTTCAGATCTTGCCAGGTGGATTTTAGAAATGTATCTTTTCGTTTTTGAGGCACAAACGGAATCTGCATGATGCATTCCAATAGGGAAGAAAATAAGAAGCAAGCAGCAGAAATAATCAATAAAGTAGCAAAGGGAAGCAGGCTGAATAAAACACCACCTAAGATGGGACCTAACAAAGTGGCTAACGCATTTACTTGTACGGTAATCCCATTCGCTTGCATCAATTTTTCTTCATCGACCAATAAGGGAATACTAGCTTGTACAGCAGGTTGATAGAAGGATTGAATAATTGATAATACGATCATTGTGATGGCAACAAGGGCTAAGGAAGATGCTTGTGTGATTAAATACGTGAAACCAAGCAGTAAAAAACCGGTAAAGCAATCTAGTAAGATCATGATATGACGACGACTCATACGATCTGCTAAAACACCGCCAACGGGGGATAAGAGAATGGTAGGAATCATGGAAATAGCTAAGATCGTGGCAAATGCACTAGCTGAACCGGTGGTATCTAATACATAAAGGGACAAGGAAAAGCGAAGCATGGCATTGCCGAATAATGAGATGATCTGGCCGATGACAAGCAAAGTGAAATTTTTGTTCCATACATAATGTTTCTTCATATAAGAGTTCTCCTTTTTATAATACCGAACGACGGTATGTATGTTGGCTAAAAGATAGCTGCCATATTAGGCAGCAATATTAGGCGAGTACAGCTTTCAAATATTCTAAGAAATTTTGTTCCAGTTCATCATTGATAATAGGAATTCCCATTTCTTCCATCAATTTGCGTAAATACGTAACTTTATTCTTGATATGCTGTTCATCATAAGGTTCTAAAGGAGTTACTAACCAGAAATTGATTAACAATAGATACACCTGACTGGCACATAGGGGATCTTGTGCTTGGATACTACCATCTTTGATACCTTCTTCAATTAAGGTAGCACCAAAAGCGGCAGCTTCACATAGTGTTTCCCGTAAACTCATGACCATAAACTTTGGATTAGAATAGGCATCCATCATGACGGGATCAAGTGAACGTTTACGTGGATCCTTTAGCTGAGCCTTAAAAATCATACGTAGTTTTTCCAGTCCATTCATATCGTTGAATGAAGATACATAAGCTCTTAATCCGTCAATGGAGGAATAGGATTGATTTCCCAATGCCTCAATGATATCATCCTTTGATTTGAAATGGTGATAAATAGCACCTTTTGACATTCCTAAAGCATCTACAATATCTTGAATGGTTGTTTTCTCATAGCCTTTTTCGCCAAATAATTTAAGACTGACATCCAGAATTTTTTGAACGGTTTGTTCTGGATGTTTATTTCTAGCCATAACCACACCTCACTAACATACATACGTTTGGTATGTATAGAGTGTAACACTCTTTTTTGAAAAAGTAAAGAAAATAAACGGATAAAAGATTGTGATGAAAGTGCAACTCCTTTTTCTTCACATCATGAATAACTGTATTTGGAAATCGGCAGATAGCCATTCATGATATGGTAAAAAAGCCATTTGCATTGATTTTTACATGTTTTTTCTACCCAGACAACTAGGAAATATGGTAAGATATATACTGTGAATTCAAAGGAGTGCATGGAATGCTGAAACTGTTTACCCCGAATTATTATATCCATCGTTATACGGCACTGCGACCTGCGTTTTTAAAAGAACAAGGTATTCAGTTGTTGATTTGCGATATTGATAATACACTTGTCCCTCATGATGTAGCTGTACCGGATGATGAAGCAATCGCTTTTTTGGAATCCATTCAGGATGCAGGTATTCAAATTGTTTTTATATCCAATAATGTAGAAGAACGTGTTGCCACCTTTGCGAAAGGATTAAATATTCCTTTTTATCCATTTGCTATGAAGCCGTTGCCTAAAACCTATCGAAAAATGTTAAAAGATTTTCATGTGAAGCGAGATGTGGTGGCAGTTTTAGGTGATCAGCTGATGACGGACATCTTAGGTGCCAATGTTATGCGGTTTTATACGATTTTGACAGCACAGGTCGTTGAACGTGATCTTTCTTTCACTAAGGTGAATCGCGTGTTTGAAAATATTGTGTTTTCCTTATTGAAAGTAACAGGAAAACTGGTGAAAGGAGAATATGATGAGTAAGATTTGTAAAGGCTGTGGCGTTGTTATGCAAAGTGAAGATAAAACAAAACTTGGTTATACACCAAAACCAGAGGCAGACTATTGTCAAAGGTGTTTTCGTATTCGTCATTACGATGATGTTGTCATCTCTATGAAACAAGGAATTCATTCTGATGAGGTGCTGGCACGTATAGCGATGATGGATGCACTTGTTGTTTGGGTCGTTGATCTGTTTGATTTTGAGGCAAATATGGTCAGTGGGTTAAATCGACATCTGCTGCAAAAAGACATCTTAATGGTGGCAACTAAAAGAGATCTGCTGCCGGCAACCATGTCGGATCAAAAATTAGGCGATTTTTTGTTACAGCGTTTAAAAGAACTTTCTATTCAGGTTAAGGGAATTGTCATTTGCGGAGATTTGATGAAACATCCGAGACGTGATGAAAATAATTCCATTGATGAGATTGCATATGCCATTGAACATTATCGCAATGAACGTGATGTTGTAGTGATGGGAATGGCAAATGCAGGAAAAAGTACTATGTTAAATGCCTTATGTGAGAAAGTGAATCTGACGACTTCACGTCATCCGGGTACAACCTTGGATTTTAATAAAATCAACATGGATGGCTATACCTTATATGATACTCCGGGATTAACAAGAATGGATTCTTTATTGACACATGTAGATGATAAGCTATTGAAGACAATGATTCCACTAAAACCATTAAAACCGAGAGGATATCAATTGTATCAAGACCAGACTATATCCTTAGCAGGTTTTGTGCGCTTGGATTTGCTAGGTGGTCACAAGGTGAGCTGTGTAGCATACTTTGCGCCTGATCTTCCTTTACATCGCAGCAAACAGGAAAAGGCTGATCAGTTATGGCAACAACATCTCGGTGAATTATTGGCGCCTGCTATTGATGAGAGCATAAAGGAGATGCAGATGTTTGAAATGCATCCAAAAGGTGAAAAGGTTGATGTGGTGATTCATGGCTTAGGCTGGTTTTGTGTAAGTGGGGATGTGAAAACGATTCGTGTATATGTTAGTAAATATGCAAATGTAACATTTAGAAAGGCGATGATATAATGTTAACAAGTAAAGATAAAAAAGCACTGCGCTCAATTGCGCAAACGAGAAAGGCGTTATTTCAGATAGGAAAAGATGGAGTGACGCTCAATATGATTAAAACAATTTCCGATTCTTTAGAAGCCCATGAATTGGTAAAAGTTTCATTATTAAAAACATGTCCTCTTTCCGTACAAGAGGCAGCTTTAGATATTGCCGGGGGAACGCGTAGTGAAGTTGTACAAACGATAGGACGTACTGTTATTTTCTATCGACGCAGCAAAGAGAATAAGCTGGGGTTATAACATGCGTATCGCTTTGCTGGGAGGAAGTTTTGATCCGATACACGAAGGCCATTTGCGAATTGCGAAAACCGCTTTAGCAAAACTTCCAATTGATGAGGTTTGGTTTTTACCTTGTAAAGATGCGCCATTAAAAAAAGGTCAACAAGTAGCTTTCCATCATCGATGTGCCATGGTAAAGTTGGCGATAGCTCCATATCGTAAAATGAAGCTTTGTACATTAGAAGGAGAGCTAGATGGTGTTTCCTATACGATACGCACGATAAAGGAACTAAAAAAACGTTTTCCTCATGACACTTTTTCTTTTTTAATTGGTGATGATCAGGCAGCGCAATTTGATAAATGGAAAGATAGTGCGCAATTGAAACAAGAAGCATGCTTTTATGTGTTTTCACGTCATGAAGACGGTCAGTTGCCAACGGGGATGAAACGTGTTCCAATGCAACTGATTTCGGTTTCTAGTACAGAAATTAGAAATGGTGAAAAGAAATGGGCTTTACCTAAGACAGTAAGGCGTTATATCGGAAGCAATGGGCTATATGTAATAAATTGGGTGAAAGCAAGTATGTCGGAAAAGCGTTTCCAGCATTCGGTATCAGTCGCTGAAGTTTGTGTCAGACTAGCACATGCACATCACTTAGACGAACATGTCGCATGGTGTATGGGTATCACACACGATATTTGTAAACAAATGCCTTTTGAAAAGGCAAAGATCTGGATGATTCATCATATGCCATCTCATTTACAGGAAAATAGTGCGATTTGGCATGGCTATATTGGTGCTGATTATGCAAAACGCTTTTTATATCTGGAGGATAAACGTATCATCTCTGCTATTTATCATCATGTCTTAGGAGATGGCGCTTCGCCATATGCAATTATTTTATATGTGGCAGATAAGCTGGATCCAGCGCGAGGCTATGATTCCAGTGAACAACTGTTATTGTGTGAAAAAAACTTATCATTGGGATTGGCAAGAGTAAAACAGGAACAGCAGGAATATTTGCGAAAAAAAGGAGTAATTTCATGAAGGAATTAATAAAAGTCGTACAAAAAGCCATAGATGAAAAAAAGGGAGAACACCCTGTTATATTTGAATATCATACATTAAACCCGTTCATTGATTATGTGGTGATTTGCAGTGCTCCAAGTTTACGCCAGGTTTATGCGATTGCAGATAATGTGGCAGATCGTGTAAAGGAACATGGTTATACTGTACGCAGCATGGAAGGCGATAAGGATTCCAGTTGGGTGTTGGTTGATTTAGACAGTATTGTCGTACATGTATTTCAAACAGAAGAAAGAGCACACTTTCAGTTAGAAAAATTATATGCGGATTTGCCTAGTGAGGACTTTTCCTTATGATGTATGGAACATTGGCACAATTTTATGATGCTTTAGTTAAAGATGAAGAAGCTACGCAAGCATGGGTAGCGTTAATCGAAGAATATGTAAACGGTAAGGAAGTGTTAGAACTCGCTTGCGGCAGTGGTGAAATCACGATAGCACTTGCGAAAGATGGCTACCATGTTACTGGAACGGATATCAGCGCAGAGATGCTGCAGGCAGCAAAAAAGAAAAAAGATCATGATCTAGTAGACTGGAAAGTGATGGATATGTGTGATTTTCAGGTGGACGTAAGTTATGATGGCATTTTATGTTTATGCGATTCTTTTAATTACTTATTAAAAAAAGAGCAAGTGCAAAAGTTGTTCAATCAAGTTAAATCACATTTAAATAAAGATGGTGTCTTTATCATGGATATGCATTCAATGGATCGTTTGTTAGAGTTTGCGGAAGAATATAATGAAGCCGGAAGAATTGATCATCATGAATATCAATGGACGATTCAGACAATCGAAGACTGTATCTATCAGAATTTTGCTTTTTATGATGAAGCTGGCAGGGTAAGTTTGGAACAACATATCCAGCGTGTTTATGATCCTATGTGGGTGAAAGAACAGCTGGAAGCTCTTGCTTTTGATGTAAAGATTATTACTGATTTTACATTTGATGGTATCCAAGAAGGTGAAAAATTGTTTTATATTTGTAGAAAAAAATCATAAAGGGAGGGAATAACATGATTGGTATTATCGCAGCAATGGAGAAAGAGATGGATGCTATAACATCTTTATTGACAAATAAGGAAGAATATAAGGTATCCGGTATTGCAATGGTAAAAGGCAGTATCAAAGGGAAAAATGTCATCGTAATGAAGAGTGGCGTTGGCAAGGGAAATGCCGCAATGGCGACAACGATTCTGTTTGAAAATTTTGTTATTACGGCAGTGATAAATATCGGTACGGCAGGTGGCTTAAAAAAGGATCAGCAGGTGTTGGATGCTGTCTTGTCGACACGCGTCGTACAACACGATTTTGATACTAGCATCATTGATGGAAATGATGGATTAGGGTTGTATTATGATGCTGATGCGAAATTAATCGATGCATGTGATCAGGTGTTAACATCTATGGGAGTACGTGTGTTTCGTGGCTTAGTAGCCAGTGGAGATCAATTTATTGCTGAAGATGAAAAACGGGAGCGTATAGAAACTTTATTTCCGGATGCTATCTGTGCAGAAATGGAAGCCGGAGCGATTGCCCAAGTATGTTCTCATTATCACGTACCTTTTGTTGTCTTGCGCTCTTTAAGCGATGTAGCACATAAAGAAGATTCACAAATGGATTTCTTAATATACGTAGAACATGCTGCAAAACGCAGTGCCACCTTATGTCAAGAATTAATGGAATTTATGTAATAGACATCCAATCAAGGATGTTTTTTTAGAAAGGAGCATCGCTTTGTTAAGAAGTGCTGCTCAACCAAGGTATTTCTTGCGTATAAAGAAAGACAAATGCAAAAAAATCATGTATAATGAGGTACGTTAGGAGGTCGCTATGAAAATAAATGGAAAATCAGTAGCTGTTACATGTGGACTGCTGTTTATGGCATTGATTGTCATTTTTATCGAAATCGCTATTTTTATTAGCGGGCCTGCGCGTAAATTTGAAGATAAGGTAGATCATCAGATTGCCAAAATCAAAGAATCTTATGCGCGAATAGAGGATGTACAGCGCCATGTCTTTCATTATGTTGTCTACATAGGAGAAGATAGCGATATGTATGTCTGGTTTAATGAAAAAGGTAAAGCCATTGCCAGTCGCAAGAAAACAAGTTATCGAAAGGCGGCTGTAAACGCTCTTATAGAAAAAAACTATCAAGGTAAGGTTAGTAAGGTATCACTTGGCTATGGGTATAAAAATCCTGTTTATGTAGTGAATTTTGATAAAGGTGAAGTATTATTGGATTATGATACATTAGATGAAGTCTATTATCTAAAGAAAGGAGAATAGCATACAGTTATGGATTGGTGGAAAGAAAAGTTTATCAACCGCCGTGATTACATGCTAGATCATTTAGATGAATTAACGATGACTAGCGATGAGACCTTATTAATCATGTTAATTGATTTTTTAAATCAACACCAAATACCGGTCACTCACGGTATTTTGGCAAAAAAGATGAAAAAGGATAGTGGCGAAATTGATGATTTATTATCCCAGCTTAGTGCAAAAGGATATGTACAGCTGACATTTCAAAATGGGAAGATTTTATTTGAAATTGATGGTGTTTTTGCCGGTGCTAAGGAAAAAACGATGAATTTTGATGCTTCTTTATTTGATCTATTTGAAACAGAGTTTGCTCGACCATTATCACAAATGGAATTGCAACGGCTGGCAGATTGGTTAAATGTATATGAGCAGAAATTAATTGGTTATGCCTTGCGAGAAGCATTGACTTATGAGCATCTGAGTTTTGACTATATCGAGCGTATTTTGGTAGAGTGGAAAAAGCGTGGTTTGCGTCCGGAAGATTATGAGGAGGGGAAACGATAATGACAACAGATGAAATCTTAGATATATTAGAATCACGTTTTCCTAATGCACATTGTGAATTGGTGCATCAAAATCCCTTTGAATTATTGGTAGCCGTAGTTTTATCTGCGCAAACTACAGATGCTGCGGTTAATAAGATAACGCCTGCTTTATTTGAGGCATTTCCAACTCCGGATGCATTAGCTTCGGCAAACAGTAAAGAAGTCGAAGCTAAAATCCGCCGCATTGGATTATATCGCAATAAAGCACGCTCTATTCAGGCTTTAAGTGCTTCTTTGGTAGAACATTTTGACGGACAAGTACCACAGAGCATGAAGGAGTTGACTTCTTTAGCCGGTGTAGGTCGTAAAACAGCAAATGTAGTACGCAGTGTTTGTTTTGATATTCCAGCAATTGCAGTGGATACACACGTAGAACGCATCGCTAAGCGATTAGGGCTGGCGAAAGTAGGGGATAGTGTTGAAGTAGTAGAACAAAAATTAAAACGTAAAATCAAAAGAGAGCGATGGAATCGTGCACATCATTTATTTATCTTCTTTGGTCGATACCAATGCACTGCAAGAAATCCTCAGTGTGATCAATGTCCCTTTGCCTCGTTTTGCAAAAAAGACAAGTTGGAAGCATATCGCAGTCAGAAAAAAAGCTGACTGTTTTTTTATGATATACTTTTTCTTATTATAGAAAAGACGATAGTAAAGCGTGGTTGACGAAAGAAAAGGTCATGGTAAATACGGATAGATACCAGAATTCTGTCAAAAAGAAAGCCTTTTGATGTGCGTATGTAGATAATAGACGATAATAAAAGAGATTCTTCAAGCAAAGAATCTCTTCTGTGTAATATGCTAATCACCAAATGAATTACTAGTTGGCCTGCCATTTTCTTTGTTGCCAGTTCCACTCGCAGTATCACCTTTATTGGTGTTATCATTTTTATCCGTATTAGCATTATTATTGTTATTATCATTTGGCTTTTGATTGTTGTTATTAGGCGGTGTTACTTCTTGTACTGGATGAGCTTTACAAGCTTCAATAGCAGCTTGGATATCTTGAACGGCTTGATTGATTTCTGCCTGTGTCACACCGCTTGATGTTAATAAAGCATTTGCTGCATTGATTCGACTATTTAATGCTTGCACATAAGCACTTTGATATTTTGTAGTATCGGTATATGCAGCAGCATTTTGAATAGCAGATGTTAGGGAAGTTGTTGTTACGGCAACTTCTTTTTCTTTCAAGCCACGTATTGCATTTTCTAAGGCTTGTTTTGCTCTATTTACTTCGTCTTCTGTGACGTCTTCTTTATTTAACAACGTATTTGCTTGTTTTAGAGCTTCTTGCAATGCAGCCCATGTTTCCGGTGTATAATCGCTTTGTTTATATTTACTAGCATCACTGATAGGTGATTTTAATGCATCACTAGCTTTTTTCACATTGGCTACGGTTTCAGGATTGTTTTTTGCAGCATCCTTTAGGAACTCTGTTTTGATGAGACCTCCACCATAAGAGCTGATACCACCGGGATTTTGAATCCTTGTCGCATTGGAACTTAAGGAATCTAAAATATAACGATTGATCTTACCAGGTATATTCATATTTTGTACAGCTTCGGATAAATAGGTGTAGCCGTTGACACGTGAATCGAAGCCGTTCCATGAAGCAATCGTATAATCGCTTGTGTAATTGACCATCCAACCGTCATGGGCATTACCACCGACTTCATCAGCATAATCATCCCAGTCAGAAGTTCCGGTTTTTCCATAAACCGGATATCCAGCACCATTGAAGGCTTGGCTCATATAGTTATATCCGCTATATTTGCCTGTGATAGCTTTGTTTAACAAATCACTTGTCATATAAGCAGCCTGCGGGGACATAGCCTGTGTCGTCTTAGCGTTGTTCTCATAAGTTTTACTGCCATCTTTATATACAACCTTTGTGATCATATGCGGTTCTATATATTTTCCACCGTTTGCTAAGGTAGCAAATGCGGCTGCCATTTGAGTAGGGGTTGCTTCAAAATTAGCACCACCAATGGCATACAGTAAATCGAATTTTTCAGCAACCTTATCATCAAAACCTAGTTTTTTCATATACTCTCGCATATAATCGTTGCCAACCGCATTTGTCACGGCTTGCATAGCTTCCAGAGCAGGGATGTTTAAGGATTGCGCTAACGCACGTTCTAATGAAACTTTTCCATGATATTTGTTATCGTAATTACTCTTTGTATCTCCATAAATTTGGATAGGTTTATCTTCTACGATTCGTGATGTCGCCCAGCCGATTTGATCAAAAGCCTGTGCGTATGCCAATAATGGTTTTGATGTTGATCCTGGCTGATGCTTTTCTTTTGTCGCACGATCTTTATACGTACTGGAAGTAGGATCATCAAAGCCAGTACCAATAGCAATGATCGTACCTTTACGATTATCGATAACGCTTGCAGCTATTTGGAAATATTTATTTTCCGGCATACCGATAACTTTCTTTTCCTGAATATCATTGAGACGATCTTGGGTGGAAGTGTCCAGAGCAGTATAAATTTTCATTGGTGTTGTTGCCGGGTCTTCACCGGTCAGCTCTCTAGCCTCAGTAATCGCAGCTTGTGCATATGCGAGGTAAGGATTATCCTTGGCCTTTGATTCTCCTTTTAATTGGAATGCCAGTTTTGTTGCTTTCGCTAATTTATATTCGCTTTCACTGATATAGCCATGACTCAACATTAAGGAAAGGGTTTCGTTGCGGCGTTTGGTAGCATAAGCATAATAGTTTTGTTTCGTTTTAGAATCATAGCCTTGATATGGGTTATATAATGCAGGTGCATTGACAACGCCGGCTAAAAAGGCACTTTCGCTTAGATTCAGCTGCTCTACGTTTTTGCCAAAATAATATTGCGCTCCTTTTTGAATACCGCGAGCGCTGGCACCAAAGTTAATTTTATTCAAATAGTTTGTTAAGATTTCTTCCTTGCTCATTTTAGAATCAAGGCGAAGACTTAAATAAATTTCCTGAATCTTCATTTCAATTTTATCTTTTTGTGTTAGCTTAATGCCTTCACTGTCTGCCTTTTCTTCCTTAGGCTTATTAATAAAGTTATCAATCGTCTGCATGGTCAAGGTAGAACCACCCTGTGCCAAGGATCCGGAACGTAAATTGTTGAACGCACTGGAAATAAAGCGAGGAAGATCAAAACCGTTATGTTTAAAATAACGGGAATCCTCAATAGCCAAAAAGGCATCAATGGTAACTTGTGGAATTTGTTCATATTCAACAATTTCACGGCTTTCTGCACCGAGCTCATAAATGACTTTGCCATCAGCACTGTATAATGTGCTTGGCTCTACATTAATGATTTTTTCTTCCAATTTTCGCTCATCTTCACTGACCTTACCAATGATTTGGCTTAGCAGGAAGAATCCGGTCACGCCTCCTAATAATACACAACATAAGAAGACGATGATGATACCATTCACGACGTTACGAACGGTAGCTTTCTTTTTCTTTCCTGTTGGATTGGAATTTTTTTTCGTAGTATCATTTGCCATACGAGTTTTCCTCCTTGAAATATAAGGCATCTACATTATCTAAATAACGCAGCCGTGGGGATAATCCTTCCTTGATATAAGAACCGAGCTGTTTTACTTGTTCATAAGGAATGGACTTACGTTCACTATTTTCATAGCGTTCGATTATTACGCCAGCGTCAATCAGATAAGTCTCATCATAAAAAGTGAATCGGATGATGAAGAATCCAATACCTCCATGAAATAAGACCTTTTTCAGATGATGAATCTGATGGGGATGTATGCTTTTAAAGGGAAAGGATGTTTTTGATTTGGTTTCTTTCGCTTCAAAGTCAATTGCTTTTCCCCGATACACGCCATTATAATCAGTCGTGCTAGGGGTCTTATAATAGGCCTCTGTTATTTTGGCGGCACAGCGGGCAGGATAATCGACCTTAACGACCTGAATCGGTGTTGGCTTCTTATGAATCAAGGCGCGATCACATGCACGATAATAGGCATTGCTGTCATTGATGTCTTCCTCTAATGACATTCCACGGCCCATATGATTATCCACAGCTGTTTGACTCACCTTGTTTTTTTTATTGGGGTATCCTATCACATGTATCACCAGTTTATATTATATCATAAGGTTTTCATGATTGCGATAAACAACCGTAAGAATTCATGGTATTCTAATGATAAAAAGCATGAATTTGATGAATATTGTGCTGAGAATACACGATTCTGAAAGTTTTCTTAACATTTGAGTAGGTTTTTTATTATGCAGAAAAGGTCGTCATTTAAAGGTTTCTTATAAAAATTTTTATATATTTTACTGCAATAACTTAAGAAGCACTACCAAAAAATCAATCATCTTACTCACAATATAATAAGGATATCTTATGAAAAAGATACTGCAAAGGATAGGAAAGCAAAAAAATATCTTGCAATTTTAGTGGATTTTTGAGAAACTATAACAGGAAGGTGAGTGCAATGGAAAAAAGGTTTAAACTGAGTGTGGAAGATGTATTAAACAAACAGTTCAATGTGGATTTTAAAGGATATTCTTCTCGTGAGGTCGATGAATTTTTAGATCTTGTGATTCATGACTATCAAGAATATGACCACATGATTGAAAATCTTGGCAATCATCTTCAAGAGTATGAACGTCATATCGCCACCCTAAAAGCGAAAATCGTAGAATTAGAAGGAAAACAGGAAGTGGAAGCTAAAAAAGCTGAACTGACTGGAGATAACATCGATATTCTGAAACGATTAACACGTTTAGAAAATGCGGTATTTCGGAAAGAAAAAGAATAATCGGTAGCGTTGCGGCAGTCGCTGGTCATTTGACTAGAGGAAAGTCCATGCTCGCACGATCTGTGATGATCGTAGTGTTTGTGCTGGATGAAACAATAAATCCAGGCAGTGTAATTACTGACGGCTGAAGGAAACCTAAGGGAAACTATGGTGTACTTCTTTAAAAGTGCCACAGAGACGAGCTTTTATGGAAACATAGAAGATGGAACGGGTAAACCCCGCAAGCGAGAAACCCAAATTTGGTAGGGGAACCTGCCGGAGGTGAAGCGAAATCATCCGGTGGGGCGTTTGAAAAAACGCAGATAAATGACTGCCACTCCATTGGAGTACAGAACATGGCTTATGCAATGAAACCGTAGAGCAGGAGTAATCCTGCTTTTTCAATGTAAAAATGACGCGAAATTGTGGAAATGCTGTGAGATTTTCAAAAATGTTCATAATAATTTTACAATTTAGTTTTTGCTTGTTATAATAATAAGGACTATAAAAACGGGACATACTGAAGATATCGAAGAATGTCGTTCAGGTACTATAAAAGAGGTGTGCAAATGGAAAAAATAGGAAACATGTTAAAGGAAAAACGTATCGAACTCGGTATGAGTGTCGAAGATATAAGTGAAAAAACCAGACTTACAACAAAGCACATCAAAGCCTTAGAAGAAGGAGATATTTCTTTTTTTCATGAGGACCTGAGTTATTTACGCTTTTTTGTGAAATCGTATTGTGATGCGGTCGGTATTGATTTTGAAGATATGAAAGATGAATTGCGTGAAAGCATTGATGATTATACCATGACATCTGTACAAAGCGCACAGCTTTCTCATGAAGAAATTGAACATAATATCGCTAAGAGTGAGAAGCTTACGAAAGTGCAGACCGCAGATGTGAAAATGCCGCGCCAAAAGCGCAGAAGAGCGAAACCAGATGTTTCTTTAATTTCGCTTGTGGCAATTATTGGTGTTGTGGTCATTGTATTGATGTTTGCTTTTGTGATTTTCATGCAGACAGATAGTGGCAAGGATAACAAACCGACAAACAATATGCCAATTGCCGGTGAAAACGATAAAGAAGCCTATCCTAGCGATGATGAGAAACAAAAAGAAGAACAGAAAGAAGAAGTCAAAGAATTAGAAATCGTCAAAAATGATGTGACCGATTATACAATCAACAATGTCAAAGAAGGCGAGAAATTAAAAGTGGAAACGAAATTTAATGGCAGCAATTCTGGTTACAGTGTTACGGTTGATGAAAAAGATATTCGTGAAAATAAGATATTTAATGTGGGGCAGACAGCTACAAGTGAAATTGAAGTGAAAAAAGGCACGAAGATTTCTATCTATATCGGTTGTATGGTACAAACTGATATAAAAATTAATGGAAAGGTCGTAAAGACGGATAGCAGTATAAATCCAAGCACATATCCTGGATATTGTCCAAGCAATACGTTGACGTTTACGGTGGGTGAAGTAAATGAATCTGCCAAATAAATTATCTTTGTTTCGTGTCGTTTTAGTACCGATCATCGCTATTCTATATTTGTTTTGTGATTTGGGTACGGCATTCCAAGTGAATGTACAAGATGTTATGGTGACAGTGAAATGGAACGATATCGTGGTGCTGATTTTATTTGCGATCGCTTCTTTTACTGATTTTTTGGATGGAAATATTGCACGCAAACGAAATCTGGTTACTTCTTTTGGTAAATTTGTTGATCCGATTGCCGATAAGCTTTTAGTAAATACGATGCTGATTTTATTTGCTGTTGGCAATAGAGTGCCAATCATCGCGGTGATCATTATGATTTGGCGTGATACGATCGTGGATGGCTTGCGAATGTCAGCAAGTGCAAAAGGCAAAGTGGTGGCAGCGGGCATGCCAGGGAAAATTAAAACTGTACTGCAAATGTTTGCCATTATTTTTGTCATGCTATATGATTTACCATTTGCTTATTTAGGTATCCCTATGGATCAAATTTTTATTTGGGGAGCAACAATAGCTTCCGTGTATAGTGGAATTGTCTATTTTATGAAGTTGAAAGATGTTGTCATGGAGACGATGTAGATGGAACAGGTAACAACAGCAGCATCTTTCGTGGCTTTGCTGAAAGAAAAAAAACTGACAATTGGCAGCTGTGAAAGTTTTACGGCGGGTGCCTTTTGTGCAGCAATAGCAGATGTTGCGGGAGCAAGTGCCGTTTTAAAAGGTGGATTAGTCACATATGCCACACAAGAAAAAATAGCATTGGCACATGTTGATGCAAAAATTATCGAAACATATGGCGTTGTCAGTGAAGAGTGTGCAATTGCAATGGCGCGAAGCGCACGTGCTGTATTGGATGTTGATCTATGTATCTCCTTTACGGGAAATGCCGGGCCGGATGCCTGGGAAGGTAAACCGGCAGGTTTAGTGTATTGTGCAATAGCGGATATCCAACATGTACAAGTATTTGCATTGCATTCTAAATTGCCACGCAATGAATTGCGGGCATATGCTGTACAATTTATGATGGAAAAAGCAGTCGCATTCCTCAGTGAATGAGAAAGGGAAAAGTAGCATGAGTGAAAAGAAAGATAAGAAAACAGAGACAAAAGCAGAAGATAAAAAAGATACCTTGTTAAGTGATGCAATTAAGGCCATAGAAAAGCAATATGGAAAAGGCAGCATCATGAAATTAGGAGATCGTGCAGCGGTAGAAATTGATGCTATCAGCAGTGGTTCCATCAAAATTGATGAGGCTTTAGGTATTGGTGGATATCCCAAAGGCCGTATCATTGAAATCTATGGTCCGGAATCAAGTGGTAAAACGACATTGGCATTGCACGCGATTGCTGAAGTACAGAAAAAAGGCGGGCGTGCTGCCTTTATTGATGCAGAAAATGCGATTGATCCTGTATATGCGCAAAAACTTGGGGTCAATATTGATGAGTTGATCTTATCACAGCCAGATAGTGGAGAACAGGCGCTGGATATTACCGAAATGTTGGTAAAAAGCGGTGCAATCGATTTGGTTGTCGTGGATTCGGTTGCTGCTTTGGTACCACAGGCTGAATTGGATGGTGAGATGGGTGATTCACAAGTAGGATTACAAGCTCGTTTGATGTCAAAAGCGATGCGTAAATTAAGTGGTGTCATGAATCGCAGCGAATGTACGGCAATTTTCATTAATCAGCTGCGCGAAAAAGTTGGAGTTGTTTATGGCAATCCTGAAACCACACCTGGTGGTCGTGCTTTAAAATTTTATTCCAGTGTGCGTTTGGATATTCGACGCAGTGAGGCAATTAAAAATGGAACTGAAATTATTGGGAATAAAGTAAATGTAAAAATTGTGAAAAATAAGGTGGCACCACCTTTTAAAACGGCTGCCATTGAAATCATGTATGGCGAAGGTATCTCTTATATCGCGGAGTTATTAGATTTATGTGTGGATCATGATATTGTTATGAAAAGTGGTGCTTGGTTTTCTTACAATGGTGAGAAAATCGGACAGGGGAAAGAAGCTGCGAAAAATACGATCAAGTCTAATCCAGAACTGTTAGAAGAGTTAAAAACAAAGCTCATGGAGAAAACAGCAGCTGAAAAAGCTTAAAAAGCTTTAAGGATCGTTTAGTTTACCTATCAAAAAAGAAGGACAGGATTGCCCTTCTTTTACTTTTTGATGGAACGGCTTTCAATTTTTGATTCTAATTTTCCAAAAACTGCGGTTTTTAGTTGAGAAAAATGTGAAATTTATGTACAATATATGTTAGAGAATAAAATTCTCATTACATGACGAATGGAGGAATAGTGTTATGGAAAATAATGCACTGCTCATCTTTTTGTCTGCGTTGATAGGTCTTGCCGTTGGAATTATCGTTATGATAGTGGTATCTAAGGCAGGTTTAAATAAAGATCAGCAAAAGGCCAACCTGCTGCTGAAGGAAGCGGAAGCAAAAGCCGACGCAACCGTCAAGCAGGCAGTATTGGATGGTCGTACACAAGCGCATGAATTGAAACTTGCGGCAGAAAAAGAGATAAAAGAACGCAAGCAGGAGGTTACCGATATGGAAAATAAACTCCTGCGCAGAGAAGACAATCTGAATTTCCGCGATGAAACATTGACAAGCAAAGAAAAACAGATTGATCTGAAAAGTGCTCAATTAGCTGACAAAATGGCAATGCTAGATAAAAAAGACAAAGAGTTACAGGCAAAGATTGATGTACAGGTAGAGGAATTGGAACGTGTAGCGGCCATGTCTACCAGTGAGGCAAAAGAAGAATTATTTGCAATCACCGAAAAACGTATGGAAAAAGAGTTGGTTGCCTACATCAAAGAAAAAGAAGAAGAGGCCAAAGCAACTGCAGATGAAAAGGCGCGCAATATCGTTGCACAAAGCATTCAGCGCTTATCGCAGGATGAGGCCGTTGATCGCACCGTTTCCGTTGTTGCTTTACCAAGTGAAGAAATGAAAGGTAGAATCATCGGACGCGAAGGGCGTAATATCAAAGCCATTGAACAGGCGACTGGTGTTGATTTGATTATTGATGATACGCCAGAGACGATTACTGTTTCTTGTTTTGATCCAATTCGCCGCGAAGTTGCAAGATTGGCATTGGAACATTTAATCAAAGATGGCCGCATTCAGCCGGGCCGTATTGAAGAAGTTGTCAATAAAATCAAGAAAGAAATGGATACCAACATCATGAAGACTGGTGAAGATACCGTCTTTAAATTGGGTATCGGTCGTATTGACCGTGAAATCATTAAGATGATTGGTCGTTTAAAGTACCGTTATTCTTATGGACAAAATGCATTACAACATAGTATGGAAGTTGCTCATCTGGCCGGTATGATGGCAGCTGAACTTGGTTTAAATCAGCAGCTGGCTAAACGAGCAGGCTTGCTTCATGATATAGGAAAGGCTATGGATTTTGAGGTTGAGGGTAGTCATATTGAATTAGGCTACAAATTCTGTAAGAAACATGGTGAACGCGATGTGGTATTGAATGCGATTCAGTCACATCATGGAGAAGTTGAACCGAAATTTCTCATAAGCAATTTGGTTATAGCTGCTGATACGATTAGTGCAGCGCGTCCAGGTGCTCGCTATGAAGCGTTACAGAATTATATCAACCGTCTGGAAGAGCTTGAAAAGATTACAAAATCATTTGATGGTGTGGATAGTTCTTATGCGATCCAGGCAGGACGTGAAGTTCGTGTCATGGTCGTACCGGATAAGGTGGATGATTTGGCTTGTCATAAACTTGCCCGTGACATCAAGGACAAGATTGAGGCGGAACTGACATATCCAGGACAGATCAAGGTTACGGTCATTCGTGAAACAAGATCTTGTGAGCTGGCTAAATAAAAAATATGAAAGTCTTATTTATAGGAGATATCGTAGGAGCTGCCGGAAGGGAAACTGTTAGCCGGCAGCTTCCTCTTTTGAAACAGCAGTATGCCATCGACTTGGTAATTGCAAATGGTGAAAATGCTGCTCATGGGAAAGGTATTACCCGCCGCATTTATAACCAACTGCTGGCCTGTGGGATTGATGTCATCACCATGGGAAACCATACATTTTCTAAAAATGATATTTATCAGTTTATTGATGAAGCTGAGCGTATGGTACGCCCTGCCAATATGGAACCTTTAGAATATGGGGAACATACCGTTGTGATTAAGGTACAGGGGAAACGGGTTGCCATCACGAATTTAAGTGGTGAAGTTTGGATGAATAATGTAATAGATTCGCCGTTTTATTGCATGGAAGATATTCTTCAAGAAGTGGAAGCAGACATTTATCTGGTTGATCTTCATGCTGAGGCAACGAGCGAGAAAATCGCTTTTACGTATTGCTTTGCGGATCGCTTAAGCGCTGTAGTTGGCACACATACGCACGTACAAACTGCAGATGAACGAATCGTGTATGGGTGTGCGGCTATTACGGATTTGGGGATGTGCGGTGCGTATACCAGTGTTTTAGGACGTGATGTGAATGAAATAGTAACGCGTTTTACAACACAAGAGAAGACCAAATTCAAAATTGCTGAAGGTGAAGGGATTTTCTGTGGTGCTTTAGTGGATATCGATGATACAACGAATCGTGCAATAGGTATCGAACGCATTCAAATACGTCCAGAACATGTTGAATGTTAATTGCTTAAAATAGGAAGAAAGACAATGGAAAACCATTGAATGTTCTTCCTTTTTTTAACTTTGATTGCTTTCATCTTTCTAACATGTAAATATTTAAAGCCTTATTTAGGGGAAATTTTATGATGATCGGATATGCACAAGAAAAGATTTCTGAAAGGGGTGTTCATAGTTTTGTGAAAGATGTAACAAGTGCGTCTTCACAAAAGTATTTTTGGCTTTAAATGCTTGCATGTCCTTGGAGATATTGGTATAATAGGAATGGTTGTAAAGGAGGAATAAAGAATGCCAGTAAATGTAAATGCTGATACTTGCATCGGTTGTGGTGCTTGTGTAGGAGTTTGCCCAGTTGGAGCTTTATCCATGAACGCTGATTCTAAATCAGAATGCGATGAAGGAACTTGTATTGACTGCGGATCTTGTATTTCCGCTTGTCCAGTAGAAGCAATCTCTCAGTAAACCAAGTAGAAATGCTTGGTTTTTTTAAGTCAAGATCATCCACTTAGGATGTTTATTATATTAGAAAAAAGAAAGCAGGGAAGTAAATGAAAACACAGCCAGGATGGGCGTTGCCTAATTTGCATGAGGCCCAAAAACGTACACAGAAAGAAGTCACGATTGAAAAAAGCTTGTTTCAAATACCTAGTGAAGTTAGAACACTGGGACAGGGAAAGAAATACTATCTAAGAACTTATGGATGTCAGGCGAATGAACGCGATTCTGAAACCTTGGCAGGTATTTTAGAAGAATTGATGTTTACACCGGTAGAACACCCTGAACAGGCTGATTTGATTTTGTTAAACACATGTGCTATTCGTAAAAATGCTGAGGATAAGGTGTTGGGCGAGATCGGTTCTTTAAAGCGTTTGAAACGAAGCAATCCAGATTTGATTTTTGGTTTGTGTGGTTGTATGGCACAAGAAGAAGATGTCGTACAAGTGTTATTAGAAAAATATCGCCATGTCAATCTTATTTTTGGAACACATAACCTTCATCGTTTACCAGAACTTTTGTATGAGGTGATGGTTGGGCATAAGCGTAGTGTCGAGGTGTTGTCAAAAGAAGGCGATGTCATTGAAAATCTTCCGGTAAGACGTTTTGGCAAACATAAGGCTTGGGTCAATATTATGTATGGATGTGATAAATTTTGTACATATTGCATCGTCCCTTATACTAGAGGAAAAGAACGTTCCCGAGCTATGGAAGATGTATTGCAAGAAATACGTCAGTTAAAACAAGATGGCTATAAAGAAATTACCTTGCTGGGGCAGAATGTTAATTCTTATGGAAAAGATTTGCATATCGAAGGTGGTTTTGCGAAATTGTTGGAGGAAACGGCGAAAATTGGCATAGAACGTATTCGTTTTACAACAAGCCATCCATGGGATTTTAGTGATGAGATGATTGATGTGATTGCACGTTATGACAATATTATGCCATTTATACATCTGCCGGTACAAAGTGGTGATGATGAAATTCTGAAGATTATGGGGCGTCGTTATACAAACGCACAATATCTCACCTTATTCCATAAGATCAAAGAACGTATGCCAGAGTGTGCAATCTCTACAGATATCATTGTGGGTTTTCCTAATGAAAGCGAAGGACAGTTCCAACATACGTTAGATCTAGTGAAAGAATGTCAGTTCGATAATGCTTTTACCTTTATTTATTCTCCACGAGAAGGAACACCGGCTGCACGTATGGCGGATAGTGTATCTTTGGAAGTCAAACAGCGTCGCTTGGCGGAACTTAATGCTTGTTGGAATCAGTATGCTCACGTTAAAAATGAGGCATATCTCGGTAAAGTAGTCAAGGTATTGGTGGATGGCGCCAGCAAGAAAAAGGCGAATGTATGGAGTGGCTATACAGAAACCAATAAGCTTGTAAATTTTACTGGTGAGCATGTGACTGCTGGGGATATCGTAAAAGTGAAAATCACAGCATGTAAGACATTTTCTTTAGATGGTGAACAAATTCTATAAAAAGTGAGCAATCACTTTTTTTATGGTTTCGTTTATGGTTTTTGCGATAAAAAGCAATTCCCTTGTCTTTTTTTTGATGTTTAGTGGTATAATATCATTAGTTTATCATGGAATTTCGAGTTCATTCAGAATGAAACAATAAGAAAACATAATAACAATATGAAAACGGAGGTAACGATTTATGGATCAAGTACGCATTTTTGCGCTTGGTGGACTTGATGAAGATGGCAAGAATATGCTTGTCGTTGAAGTCAATGAAGCTATATTTATTATTGAAGCCGGATTAAAATATCCGGATACAGGACAGTTAGGAGTGGAATTCATCATTCCGGATTTCTCTTATCTGATCGAAAACAAAGAACGTATTCAAGGGATCTTCATCACCCATGCCCATGATGATGTAGTGGCAGCCTTGCCATATTTATTAAAACAGGTGAATGCGCCAGTGTATACAGGTGCTTTAACTGCGAATATCATTCATGAGATGCTAAAAAAAGAAGGCATAAAGAATGCAAAGATTCATCGTTTAAAACGCTGCAGTAAGCAGACAATTGGCGGTGTCAAAATACGTACATTCCCAATGACACATGCATTTCCTGACAATTTTGGATTGGCGATCAGTACCGATCAGGGATATATCGTCTATACAGGAGAATTTATCGTAGATTATGATATGCTTCAAAAAGAATATTTATGTGATTTAAACGAATTAAGTGATATAGGAAAAAAAGGTGTTTTGTGTCTGTTGTGTGAATCCCAGGGCGCTGATAAGAGTGGACACACGGCTCCTAAACATCGCATTACATCTTTGATTGAACCGATTTTTGAAGCTAGTGAAGGAACACGAATTTTGATTTCCTGTTATTCCCAAAGTTTATTCCGCATCATAGAAATTATTGAATTGGCGAAAAAGTTTAATCGCAAGATCTTTTTTCATGATAAAGGAATTCGTGAACTGTTAAAACATTTAGAAACGATGAAATACTATCGCGTTCCTAAAGAGATGGAAATCAATGAAAAGAACTTTAGTGATGACATGGAAGATGTTGTCGTTTTGATTAGTGGCAATGGTAAAAATCTGTTCCGTACGATGACAAATATCGCTAATCATGAAGATGCGCATGTAAGTTTCCGTACGAGTGATACGATTATTGTAGCCAGTCCAATTGTCAGTGGTACAGAATTAGATGCCAGCAATATGGAAAACGAAATTTATAAAGAGGGCGGCAAGATTTATACGCTGGATTCTAAAACCGTATTATCTATGCATCCATCCAGTGAAGATCTGAAAATGATGCTGTATCTCTTCCAACCTAAATATTATATACCGATCAAAGGCGTGTATCGTCATTTATATGTAAATGCAAATTTAGCAACGAAAATGGGGTATTCACCCGATCGTATTCTGATTTTGGAAAACGGACAGATTGCCTTATTTGAAAATAAAATCTTAAAGAGTGTCGCACAGCGTCTGGAATTAGAAGATACGATGATTGACGGTAAGGAAAATTGGGATGTGACAGGTGTTGTCTTGAAGGATCGTGAGGTTCTATCGACAGATGGGGTGATGATCATCGGTGTTGGTGTTAATCATAAGACGAAGGAAATATCCAATGGTCCGGATGTGCAGACTAGAGGGCTGATTTATTTAAAGGATGCAGAATATATCATTAAAGAAGTCGGTAATATCATGGAAAACTGTATCGAAAAAGCAGTAAAAGAAAAACGTTATGATAATTTGACAGTACGTGCAGAAGCGCGCGATAAGATCAGTAAATATTTAATGAAGGAAACCGGGAAACGCCCGATGGTCTTACCGGTCATTATGGAAATTAATTCATAAGTATTTTGTAGAGAAGGGAGGACAGTATGGCAGCAAAAAAGAAAACAAAGAAAGCGCAAAAGAAAAAACAGGCAGCTGAAAATGAAATTCTGGTTTATATTTATGCTTTGGTCCTCATTACCTTATCCATTATCGGATGTCTGGAAATTGGCTTTTTAGGCAATCTGATCACAGGTGTTATCCAATATGTGACTGGAAATCTATATGGTGTCGTTTACGGTCTTATCATTGTTTTTTCCTTCATGTGGATGCTTAAGAAAAATATTAGCGATGTACCTCTGAAATATACAACAGGGGTCATCGTTTTACTGAGCGCATGGCTAATTGCGGCAAGTTTGCCTAATGATGAAAAACTAACGGGGATGGACATACTATCCCATTTTCTTGGCAACAGTGCGCAAGTTTTTCATGGTGAACAGATTGGTGGTGGACTAATTGGTGCTTTTCTTGTGTCCATCACGACTTTTTTGGTGGATTATACGGGTACTAAGATCATTATCATCGCTTTAGTGGTCTTAGGCTGTATTTTGCTTATATCAGGGCCTTTATTTGCGTATTTACGGCAAGGGGCATCCGCATTCCAAAAGCCTTTTTCCTCAATGAAAGAAAATGCTCAAGCCAAACGTGAACAGCGACGAAATAAGAAAGCGTTGAAAAAGGAACAAAAGGTCGAAAAGACGAGTGAACAAGCAAATACCACACCTGCTAAGGAAAGCATGTTTGGTAAGATCAACTTGGAAGAACGCGTTCGTCCAGGACAGGTGTCTTTCTTAGATGTGGATGATGAGTTTGATATTATTACGGATGGTCGCAATGATGCTTTTGAACCGCTTGTGTCAAGCCAGGATGCTCATGAGGAAGAGGATGAGGTTGTCATAGGTTTTGGTACAGCTTCAAAAGCCGTGCAACAGCAAAAGGAAGATAAACGAATCATTGAAGAAACGATAGGAAAAAGTGATACATTCGTAAGTAGTTTTAAAGAGGATTGGTCAAAATATAAGTTGCCTAAGCTGACCTTGTTAAATGATATAGGAAAAAAAGCCCGCAGTACTGCGAATATCAAGGCAGCAAATGAAAGTGGCCAGCGGTTGATTGAAATCTTAGATGAATTTGGTGTACGTGCTACTTTAATGGCTACGCACATTGGACCATCTGTCACTAAATTTGAAGTAAAGCCGGATCTTGGCGTGCGTGTCAATAAAATCAGCAATTTGCAATATGATATTAAAATGGCACTAGCAGCAAAAGATATCCGAATTGAAGCACCGATACCTGGCAAAAGTGCTGTTGGCATCGAGATTCCCAATGTGGAAAAAACTAGTGTTAGCATGAAAGAATTGATGAAATCAGTTCCGGAAAAGTACCAGGATAAAAAAATGTTGTTTGCCTTAGGAAAAGATCTCATGGGCAGCTGTGTATATGGAGAACTCAACAAGATGCCCCATTTGTTAATTGCTGGAGCAACCGGAAGCGGGAAAAGTGTATGTGTGAATTCTATCATTACCTCTATATTAATGCGTGCAAGACCAGATGAGGTCAAGTTGCTATTAGTAGATCCCAAAAAGGTGGAGTTTACACCTTATAAGCAAATTCCCCATCTGTTAGGTCCGGTCATTACCGATGGAGAGGAAGCAAATCGCGCCTTAAAGGTAATTGTGGCCATGATGGATAAACGCTATGAACTATTTGCTATGGCGGGTGTACGTAACATTGCCGGCTATAATACATATATTGAAAATCATCCTGAGGATGGTTTAGAAAAACTACCGTGGATCGTTGTCATCATAGATGAATTAGCTGATTTAATGTTAGTTGCAGCGAAAGAGGTTGAAGCAAGTATTCAACGTATTACGCAGTTGGCACGCGCAGCCGGGATTCATTTGATCGTAGCCACACAACGCCCTAGTGTCGATGTTATCACTGGTGTCATTAAGGCCAATATTCCATCGCGTATCGCTTTTGCGGTATCTAGCGCTGTGGATTCACGAACGATACTGGACCAGATGGGTGCAGAAAAGCTCTTAGGTTATGGAGATATGTTATATATCCCGGTGGGAGAGACCAATCCTACCCGTGTACAAGGTGTGTTTGTAAGTGATGCGGAGGTACAGAGCATTTGTGACTTTGTCAGTGCCCAAGGAAAACCCAAATATGAGGATGCTTTTTTACGTTTAGAGGCTGTAGATAGTGAATATGCTGCTACGCAGGAAAGTGCAGATCCCTTGTATGAAGAGGTAAAATCTTTTATAATAAGTACTAGGAAGGCTAGTACATCATTGATACAGCGTAAGTTCAGTATTGGCTATGCCAGAGCTGCGCGGTTGATCGACGTATTGGAGGAACAAGGCGTTATCGGACCTAGTCGTGGTTCTAAGCCGCGTGAGGTGCTTGTACGCTATGAGGAGGATGATTTTGATGAGTAGAGTAAAAGATATTATCAGTGACCCTACACTAACTTATCAGCAACAATTATTGGCATTAGCCAGATTGGCTGAAAACGATGATGATTCATTACCTTTAAAACCGGAGATGAAAAAGGCATTGGAGGAAGAAACTTTATGTGATTTAGGAGAAGGAAGAGCACCTTATCGCCCTCGCTATATCTTGCCGGATTATCAAAAGTTGATGAAAGAAGGTTGCGCATTTTTAGGCTTGCAGCCACCGACAGATATCTGGGAAGCTACCAATGCTTTATTAATTATGTACAAACATGTTCCAAGCATTACTTCTTTTCCTGTCTATCTGGGTAACTTTGCTGATTTATTCACTCCATTTGATAAGGACGAAGAAGAAACGCGTAAAGCGTTGCGTCTGTTTTTGCTGCATATCGATAAAACGTTGACGGATTCTTTTGTACATGCCAACATCGGACCAGAAGATTGTCGTGTGGCAAGAATCATCTTAGA
Source organism: Eubacterium sp. 3_1_31 (assembly GCF_964249515.1). Taxonomy (NCBI): domain Bacteria; kingdom Bacillati; phylum Bacillota; class Clostridia; order Eubacteriales; family Eubacteriaceae; genus Eubacterium; species Eubacterium sp. 3_1_31. Next base: position 80,106 of record NZ_CAXUBY010000001.1, on the reverse strand, counting down.
TCTAACAAAAGAAATGCAGTTAGCAATACCAAATGTTACTTTATTGTATGATCCAGAACGGACAAGCGATGAGTTTGCGAAAGCCTGCATTGATTGTATGCTGGCAACAGCTAAACCAAGCTTTGCTAATGATGTCATGTATCGACAAGATGGTATCGGAGAATATGGCATCGCCAGTTGCTACAATGCGTTAAAGATCGGTGGAGGCGGTTATACGCTGCCAAGAATACGCTTATATAATGTAGCTAGCAAGGCAAAAGATAAAGCTGATTTCATGGAGCATATCTTACCATATTATGTAAACATGATGTTAGAATTTATGGACGATCGTATTCGCTATATCGTAGAGGAAAGTAACTTTTTCAAGGCTAATTTCTTGGTAAAAGAAGGCTTTGTTAAACGTGAAAACTTCACAGGTATGTTTGGTGTTGTAGGCTTGGCAGAATGCTGCAACCATCTTTTAGGTATAAAAGATCCTAAGGAAGGTTATGGACATAATGAAAAAGCACATCAACTTGGTGTCGAAATCATGAATGCGATTGAAACGATGGTAAAAAACCATCATGGTCTGTATTGTGAAGGCTGTCATAACCAATATGTGCTGCATGCACAGGTTGGTATCGACAGTGATGGCCGCGAAAATTCACCAGGTGCTCGTATCCCGATTGGCTGTGAACCGGATTTATGTGATCATATCGCTGTAGAGTGCAATTTCCATAAGTATTTTGTATCCGGAATCGGTGATATCTTTAAATTTGATGATACATGGAACAATACACCGGATGCATTATTGGATATCATCAAGGGAGCCTTTGCTCAAGGTATGCGCTATTTTACCGGCTATAATGCGGATAATGATGTAGTACGCGTGACCGGATATCTGGTAAAGAAAAGTGAAATTGAAAAATTGGACCGCCAAGAAGCAAGTTTGAATAATGTGACCGTGTTTGGACAGGGAGCACGTAACACAGCAAACGCTCTGGATCGTCGTGTATATGATGAAAGCGCCCGTAAATAAGATCATTCCTTTTTCCAATGTAGATGGCCCAGGTAATCGCTGCGCCATCTTTTTTCAAAGCTGTCCCTTCTCCTGTCTGTATTGCCATAATCCCGAAACAATCCATATGTGCATGCATTGCGGGGACTGCGTTACAACTTGTCCAACAAACGCTTTGACATTGGAAGCGGGAAAGGTCTTGTGGAATTCTGATAAATGCGTAGATTGTGATACATGTATTCATACGTGTACGCATTTAGCATCACCTAAGATACGCTATATGAGCGTAGAAGAATTAGTTGAGCAAATTAAAGCTAAAAAAGCTTTTCTGCGAGGAATCACGGTGAGTGGAGGAGAGTGTATGAATCATGCGGCTTTCCTATTGGACCTATTTAAAAAAGTAAAAAAGCTTGGGTTAACATGTTTGATTGACAGTAATGGGTATTACGACTTTTCACAATATCCTCAGCTGATGGCAGTTTGTGATGGGGTCATGTTGGATGTCAAAGCAGTTGATGCAAAATTTCATCAATATCTTACCGGCTGTGACAATACTATGGTATTAAAAAATCTAGCGTATTTATTACATACACAGAAGTTGGAAGAAGTACGTACGGTGATTTTACCTAATCAAGATGAACAAAATGAGAAAACAGTACGCTATGTCAGTGAGCTTTTGAAACAGCAAAGTCGATATAAGCTGATACGCTACCGCCAGTATGGAGTGCGTGAAGAAGGTTTGAAAGCGCTGGGAAATACAACGGTTTCGCAAATGTACGTGGCTCAGTATAAGCAAATCTGTGAGGAAAATGGTAATACGACTTCTATCATAATCTAGGGCTTTGTAAGGGCTTAATTTCTTGACAAAAGATAAGATTAATTGTAAACTTTTGATAGGACCATTAGGAAGGTCAAATAAATGGAGGAGAACCTTATGAACAAATTTGCAAAACTGAGTTTGGTCGCGATGATGGCTGCGACAACTCTTGCCGGTTGCGGCAGCAAAGACGATGGTGACAGCAAGAAGAAAGACTGTCCGGTAAAAATCGGCTTTGTTACTGATACCGGTGGTATTGATGACCACTCATTCAATGAGGGTTCATGGAAAGGTATTGAGAAGTTCGCAAAAGACAATAATATCAGTACGGACTGCATCAAGTATCTACAATCAAAAGGTGATGCTGACTATGAACCAAACCTGAATCAGTTATCAGAAGATGGGTATGATTTAGTTGTTGCTGCTGGTTATAAATTTAATGATGCAATGGCAAATGTATCAAAAGCAAACCCAGATACAAAATTCTTGGTCATCGATACGGTGATTGATTCTGAAAACGTACAGAGTGCTACCTTTAAAGCAGAAGAATCTTCTTATTTAGCTGGTGTAGCTGCAGCTATGCAGGCAAAGGCTGAAGGCGGAAATGCTGTTGGCTTTATCGGTGGTGAAGATGTTGATTTGATTCGTGCTTTCCAGGCTGGTTTTGAACAAGGTGTTAAATCAGTAGATAAAAACATCAAGATTTATGTAGATTATGCTGGTGGTTATGATAAAACGGAAAAAGGTACATCTTTAGCTGAAAAACATTACTCTGCAGGCGCTAAGGTTATTTATCACGCAGCAGGTGGTACTGGCAACGGTGTCTTCGCTGCAGCCAAAGACCGCGCTAAAAAAGGTGAAAAAGTTTGGGTTATCGGTGTTGATTCCGATCAGTTCAGCACAGGTATCTATGATAAGAAAGAAAATAAATCTGTAACTTTAACTTCTGCTTTGAAACGTGTAGATGCTGTTACAGAGGCTGTTTCTAAATCTGTATTGGACAACAAGTTTAAAGCTGGTTTGCAGACTTATGACAGTTCAAATGATGGTGTAGGTTTACCTGATGAAAACCCTAACCTGTCTGATGACATCAAGAAAGCTGTTGAAGATGCATCTGCTAAAATCAAATCTGGTGAAATCAAAGTTTCTGCAGAACGTACGATTGCTCCGGGAAGCAATGGTTAATTAATTCTACATATGTGATAAAGTCTCTCTTGTGAGGGACTTTTTTTTTGCACGAAGGAAAGGATAGAGAGAAAGACGTAAAGATAAAAAAGTTATTCTTTTCCTGTCTGTTTTTGTATATTTCCTAATAAAAAATATGATATAATAAATCAGTAATGAGCAATCATTCGCGTAAATCGTCTACTACTTGGAGTGTGTGAATCCCTAGTAAGATATGAGTACGCATAATTTGCTATAACGAAAACATTATTTTCGTATATTGTTTTCATGAATCTAAAGGAGGAAACCTATGACTTATGCAGTTGAACTGCTGAATATCACAAAAGATTTTCCTGGTATTCGTGCAAATGACAATGTGACTGTACGCCTAAAGCAAGGGAGCATTCATGCTTTGCTTGGTGAAAATGGTGCAGGAAAATCCACACTGATGTCCATTTTGTTTGGCTTATATCAGCCAACCAGCGGGACGATCAAGGTAAATGGCAAAGAAGTCAAGATCAATGATCCAAATGATGCAACCCAGCTAGGCATTGGTATGGTGCACCAGCATTTTAAACTGGTGGAATGCTTTACAGTTACTGAAAATATCATCCTTGGTATGGAACCTACCAAATTTGGTATGGTAGATATTAAATCAGCGGCGAAGAAAATCGAAGAATTTTCTAAGATGTATGGTTTAAATGTTGATCCATATGCCAAAATTTCCGATATTACGGTCGGCATGCAACAGCGTGTAGAAATATTAAAAATGCTCTACCGCAATGCAAACATTTTGATTTTTGATGAACCTACTGCTGTATTAACACCACAGGAAATTGAAGATTTGATGGAAATCATGCAAAAGCTGATTAAAGAAGGAAAAAGTATTTTGCTTATCACACATAAGCTGAATGAAATCAAGCAAGTTGCTGATGAGTGCAGTGTATTGCGTCGTGGAAAATATATCGGTACGGTCAATGTTGCGGAAACATCGACACAGCAAATGGCCGAAATGATGGTCGGTCGTGAAGTGAATTTTAAGGTAGAAAAAGGGCCACATGCTCCTGGTGAGGTAGTTTTGGAAACAAGACATCTGAATGTAAAAAACAGTAAAGGCGTCTTAGGACTTAAGGATTTTAATTTAAGCGTGCGTGCAGGGGAAATCGTTGGTATTGCTGGTATTGATGGAAATGGACAGGAAGAACTTGTGCATGCATTAAGCGGTTTGACCTCTGTAGAAAGCGGTGAAATTCTTTTAAAGGGTGAAAATATTACCCATACAAGCATTCGTGATCGTTTTGATAAAGGCATGGGACATATACCAGAAGATCGTCATAAGCATGGGCTCATACTTGATTTTCATTTAAAAGAAAACTTTATTATTCATGAATATGATCGTAAGCCATATTGTAAAAATATGATCATGCAACAAGATGTTATGGATGCGTATGCGGATAAACTGATTGAAGAATTTGATGTGCGAAGCGGTGAAGGCAAGGATTCCCTTACACGCAGTATGTCCGGTGGTAATCAGCAAAAAGCAATTATTGCCCGTGAGATTGAGCGCAGTCCTGATTTGTTATTAGTCGTACAACCAACGCGTGGTTTAGATGTTGGGGCAATTGAATACATACATAAAAGAATCATCGCTGAGCGTGATGCAGGAAAAGCCGTTCTTCTAGTATCTTTTGAGTTAGATGAAGTTCTGGATCTTTCCGATCGTATTGTTGTTCTATTTGACGGACATAAAAATGGGGAAATGCTGGCAAAAGATACGGATGACAAGGAATTGGGTCTTTATATGTCAGGTTCAAAGAAGGGAAGTGAAGATGAATGAAAAATAAAGATGCTTTAAAAATATCACTTCTGGCAATTCTGTTTGGTGTTTTGTTAGGAGTTGTTATCCTTCTCTTAACAGGACGTGATCCTTTCTATTTGTTTTATGGTTTAGTGCGTGGTGCCAGTGGTCTAGATTTAATCAAAGGTGGCTCTATCAATCCGCGTTATATCGGTGAATTTATTGTTGCTAGTATGCCAATTATTTTAACGGGACTATCGGTTGCCTTTGCTTATCGTACCGGTTTGTTTAATATCGGTGCAGAAGGGCAGCTAATGGTGGGAGCTTGCGCATCTATTGCAACTGCCGTCTTATTCCCACAGATTCCTGTTGTTCATATGCTCGTTTCTGTATTGGCAGGCATACTTGCGGGGGCTGCATGGGGCTTTTTGCCGGGAATCTTGAAGAGTAAGTTTAATCTTCATGAAGTTGTTATTTGTATTATGATGAATTATATCGGTATGTACTTAGCTAATTATGTATATGTTCAACTTCCGGGCTCGGATACGTCACGAACAGCTTTGATACCGGAATCAGCAAGCTTAAGTAATTCTTTCTTTGAATCTTTGACAAATCATTCGCGTTTAAATCTAGGTATTTTCTTTGTCATCCTAGCTGTTTTGGCATATTGGTTTATCATTGAGAAAACAAGCTTTGGATATGGCTTGCGTGCTACGGGATTTAATAAAGAAGGTGCTCGTTATGCCGGTATGAAGGTAGAGCGTAACATCGTCTATTCTATGATGATTGCTGGTGCAATGGCTGGCTTAGCCGGTGCGATCATTTCCCTTGGAACTTTTAACTATGGACGTGTATTATCTTCTTTTGAAAATTATGGTTTTGATGGTATTGCCGTTGCCTTAACGGGTGCCTGCAATGCTATTGGTGTTGTATTAGCTGGCTTATTGTTCGGTTTGTTAAAGGTGGCACAGCCAATCTTACAATCCGTAGGTATTCCTAAGGAAATCGGAGAGATTATATCAGCTGCTATCGTATTATTTGTGGCAATGCAGTATGGCATTCGCATTATATTAGATAAGTTATCGAAATTGCGTCATAAAAAGGACGCAAAAGAGCCGAAGGGAGAGAAGAGTGTATGACCTTATTATTTCAGATGTTTCCTTTGGCACTTGGTGTCGCTACTCCAATTGTTATATGTGCACTAGGTGGATTGTTTTCTGAACGAAGCGGTATAGTAAATATTGCATTGGAAGGCATTATGCTTGTTGGAGCCTTCTTTGGTGCTACCGTTTCTTTATTGTTGGAAAGTTCTTTTGGTAGTTTAGCACCTTGGATTGGTATTTTAGCCGGTTTGTTGGCAGGTTGTCTGTATTCTTTAATACATGCTTTTGTATCTGTAAGTTTAAAAGCAGATCAAACCATTTCTGGTACTGCATTAAATATGCTATCAACAGGACTTACTGTCTATCTATGTCAGATTATCTTTAATGCACAGCGTTCTGAACAATTCATTGAAAGCTTTTCAAGAATATCAGTGCCCGTTTTAAAGGATATACCAGTACTTGGACCATTATTCTTCACAAATGTATTTCCAACCTTTTATTTAGCGATTGCTTTAGCAATCATTACCTGGTTCGTTGTATTTAAGACAAAGTTTGGTCTGCATCTGCGCTCTTGTGGTGAGTATCCGCAAGCCAGTGCTTCCATGGGAATCCATGTGGAAAAAATGCGCTATATCGGTGTCTTGATTTCCGGTTGCTTAGGTGGTTTAGCAGGTGCTATCATGGTACTGTCATTGGATGTTCAGTTTACCGTATTCTCTATTCATGGAATTGGTTTTATATCCATGGCATGTTTGATTTTTGGTAAGTGGAAACCATTTGGCTGTTTAGGGGCCGGTATCTTCTTTGGTTTCTCACAGGTGTTGAGTGATTATTCTGGACAGATTCCCTTCTTAAAATCGCTGCCTAGTGAAGTATTCTTTGCTTTGCCATATCTGTTGACAATTATCGCCTTATTGCTATTTGCCCGCAGTTCCGTAGGACCTAAGGCATCTGGTGAGATATATGATTCAGGTAAACGTTAAAAAGAATGTCAAAATAATCTGATAGAATCGTCGTCTGCTATTGCCGACGGTTCTTTTTTTGTATTGTATATGGTATAATATGCCAATAATGATATAAAAATAATTTGATTGTTCATACTAATAACTACGGAGGTAGAAGATATGCAAATAACAAATGGCATTCAGGTACAATTTATTCCAACTACAAAGTTTAAAGATATCGGCATCAGTGTGCGCTTTCGCAATACCTTACAAGATGGTAAATCAGCAAAGCGCTCATTACTGGCACTCATGTTGGTAGACCGCTGTCAGAAATATGATACAAAATTAAAGATGAGTGAGATGCAGGATGAGCTTTATGGTGCGACTTTAACAGCTCAAACAGCCGGTTTTGGTGCAAGTCAGATCATTGAACTACGTTCAAAAATCATTAATCCATCTTTTCTAAATGAAGAAAACACCCTGTTAGAAGATACCTTTGCGTTTCTCCATGAGGTTATTTTCTCACCGTTGCTCAAAGAAGAGGTGTTTCATGAAAACAAAGAAATCTTGTTGGCAAAAATCAAACGAATGCAAGATGATCCATCACAATATGCTATTACATGCGGTTTACAAGAGGCAGGCAAGGGAACGCCTTTAGGAATCTCGGCGCTTGGAACTTATGAGCAAGTTGAACAATTGACACTATCCGATATTCAACAGATTTATCAAGAGATGATGAAAGAAGATTTAATCGATATTCTTGTTTGTGGTGACATAGAAGAAGATAGCATTTTAAAGTTGGTAAAAGAAACACTGCGTTTCACACCGCGTAATACGCAAATGCAAAGCTGGTATTGTGTTGAAAATGAGCGAAAGAGTGAGACTAAACGATTAACCAAACATATTTCACAAAGCTACATCATGATGACCTGGTTTACCCATACCCCGATTACCGATGAAAAATATTATGCATTACGTGTGGCAAATGCTGTGTTTGGACAATATTCAACATCTTTACTTTTTCAAGAAGTTCGTGAAAAACGCAGCTTGTGTTATTCCATTTTTTCGAACTTGATTAGCTATGATGGTGCTATGGGAGTGACTACAGGAATTGAGAAAGAACATATCGATAAAACAATGGAATTAATTCAAACACAATTCCACCGTGTTTGTGAGGGGGATTTTAGCGAAGATTTGTTAAATACCAGTAAACGTATGGTCATTAATTCTTTAAAAGCCAGTGAGGATAGCATGTATTCTTTGATGGCATTCGCTTATCAAAATGCTTTATTACAAAGGGATTATAGTGTATCAGATTTGATGGATATGGTAGAGAAGGTAACGCGTGAGGAAGTTATGGAAGTCATGAAGCGTTGTGAGTATAAGATGGGAGTCGTAGTGACAAAGGAGGATGACGATGAAGAAAATTGTGAATGAGCGTTATCAAGAAACGCGCTTTGAAGAAACTTTAGAAAATGGTCTGCATGTTATCCTTTGGCAAAAAAAAGATTATGTGAAATCCATGTTTATGATGGTAACCCCTTTAGGTGCCATGGATATGAAACAGGTTGATGAAAATGGTAAAGAATATCATTTCCCTGCCGGTATTGCTCATTTTCTTGAACATAAGATGTTCGAAATGAAAGATGGGGATGTCATGGATGCTTTTTCAACAATGGGGGCAAATGTCAATGCTTTTACCTCCTATACAGAAACGGCATATTATTTCACCACAAGTAATGCAATCGAGGAACCATTGAAACTATTACTTGATTTTGTGCAAGAACTTGCCATTGATGAAGAAAGTGTAGAGAAAGAGAAGGGTATCATCATACAAGAACTCCATATGTATAAACAAATGAGCGATTCGCGTTTGCTGATGGAAACATATGCATCCTTGTATAAAAATCATCCACTACGCTATGATATTGGCGGTGATGATGACAGTGTGCAATCCATTACTTTAGAACAGTTAGAAGAATGTTATCGTATTAATTATCATCCTAGCAATATGGTGTTGGTGGGTGTTTGCAGCGAAGATCCTGAGAATATAATGAAAATCATACGCGAAAATCAGAGTGGTAAAAAATTCCCTAAAATGGCAGGTATCAAACGGTTAGAATTTGATGAAAGTGAAAAGCCAGCACGTGAGACTTATACATTTTCAATGGATGTTACGTTGCCAAAGGTATCCATCGCCTATAAGTTAGATGGTGTAGAGGATGTATCCCAACGCATGAAGGAAGAATGGTGTATTCGTATATTGCTCGATGCCTATTTCAGTTCGTTGTATCCAGATTTTCAAACATGGTTAGATGATAAGATTTTTAATGACTATGTGGGCTGTGAAGTAGACTTAGGAAAAGATTATGGAATGATTATGTTTTACGCCGAAACATTAAAACAAGAAAAATTTAAAGAAATTGTACAGGATACATTAAAGCGTATGGAATCTGGCGATATTGATAAAAAAGTGTTACAGCAATTGAAACGACGTTATTTTGGACAAGCGATACGAAGCTTAAACAGTTTTGATGATATTGTCATTACATCAGCTCGTTGCTACTTTGATAAGACAGATTTCTTTTCTTCGATGGATATTCTGGATGCTATTGATGAAAAAGATATTAAAGCTGCAGCAAATAAGCTAAAGCAGGGACATTGCAGTATCGTTACGTTATTGCCAGAAAAAAGCAAGTAACTTTAACCAAATTAGTAAAATAGAGATGAAATAGGTTGGAAAGAGTATAAATAATCAGCTTGATTTCATCTTTTTTCTTTATTTCATACAAATACGTGAAATTGCATAAAGGAGCATCCTTTGACATAATGTAAGCCATAAAGAGACAACAAATGTTGTGAAAGGAGATTATTTATATGAATCTAGTGGCTTTTGTGGGAAATATTGTCGAACCTCCAAAACTTCGTGAATCAGCGATGGGAAATAAATTCGCCGTGATGGAGATTAATGTACGAAGAGCATTTCCTAACAGTGAAGGAGTGTATGAAGTTGACACTTTGGCAGTTACGTTATGGAAAGGAATTGCCCAAACGACTTCCGAGGTTGCTCAAAAGGGTGACACGGTAGCAGTGAAGGGAAGAATACAATCGCATACGTTTGAAGGTAATGATGGGCAGCAACATCGATCTTATGATATTATTGCTGAATATGTATCATTGATACAAAGAGAGGGGCAAAGCTAAACAGCTTTTGTCCCGTTTTTTTAAGTATTATTATAGTATTGCTCTTTTTTAAATTCATAAGAATGCGTATCAAACTATGAGCGCACATTGGTTTGCTATATCAAAAAAGGGAAAAATCCATTTGCTTAATAACATATAAGAAAACTATTTGCATGTCATTGACTTTTACAAGAGATGGAGCATAATAGAAGTAAGAGATGACTTATGTAAAAAGGAGGTATGGAAAATGAAAAAAGATTTGTTTTATAAAATAACAGATTCGCACGAAATACTCTTTACAAAGTCAGAAAATCATCATTCCTTGCCGGCTAAGGCTAAAGTTGAAGTTATTATATCACCTGTCTTAAAGTCTGGCGGTGTTGAAGTTGCTAACGCGATTGCAAATGCGGCTAGTAGCAGTTTAGGAAATGGCAATGAAAAAGTCAATGTGGCAGTACAAGTATGTTTTGAAGATGAGACAAGAGAATTGTTGTTAATGAATGAAACACCATTAATCCGCAATAATCTTGATTATCACGAAGCTGTACGTCATGCCCGCAATCTGCAAGAGGCATTAAAAAAAGATTTGGTGTGTTAACTACCAATACATGAATTGATGTTAGGAAAAGTGTAGCATTGATGGCTGCACTTTTCTTTTTAATTGACAACATTAATATCATAACATTCTGACAATTATTGACAATTTCTATTACTCTATATAAAATATTGATAGGTATAGACAATAAGGAGGATTCTATCGTGGCAAAAATCTTAATCAGTCCTAGTAAATATGTGCAAGGACCTAAGGAACTGAAAAAACTGGGAAGCTATACGCAAGGGTATGGGAAAAAGGCTTTGATTCTTATTAGTGATGGCGGCTATAAACGTATTGGTAAAATGATCGAAGATAGCTTTGCAAAGAGTACTTGTGAATATCATTTTGACTTTTTTCATGGGGAGTGCAGCAAAAATGAAATCACTCGTTTATGCAATATCATGAAAGAAACAAAATGTGATTGCATCATTGGAGTAGGTGGAGGAAAAATATTTGATACGGCAAAAGCTGTGGCATATTATGAGAAAACGCCTGTGCTTATTTGTCCTACCATTGCTTCTACAGATGCACCTTGCAGCGCCTTATCTGTTATTTATACGGATGATGGTGTTTTTGAAGAATATCTGTTTTTACCAGCAAATCCAAACATGGTTTTAATGGATACAGATATTATTGTACAATCTCCTGTACGTTTAACGATGGCAGGAATCGGAGATGCCTTAGCAACTTATTTTGAGGCACGTGCTTGTGAGCAAAGTGATGCAATGAGTTGTGCAGGAGGTAAGACAACACAGGCAGCGATGGCCTTAGCAAGATTGTGCTTTGATACACTGATGGAAGAGGGTGTTAAGGCAAAAATAGCACTAGAGGCAAAAGCGTGTACACCAGCAGTTGAAAAAATTATCGAAGCAAATACATTATTATCTGGAATCGGCTTTGAAAGTGCTGGTTTGGCTGGTGCCCATGCGATTCATAATGGCTTAACAGTATTAGAAGAATGTCATGCAATGTATCATGGGGAAAAAGTGGCATTTGGTACCATCACACAACTTGTGTTGGAAAATGTTGATGCGCAGGAATTGCAGGAAATCATTGAATTCTGCATCGCATTAGGCTTGCCAGTCACTTTACAGCAGTTAGGTGTTCACGAAGTCACGAAAGAAAAAATTATGGCCGTGGCAGAAGCTGCTTGTGCTGAAAATGACACATTACACAATATGCCATTTGAGGTTACACCAGCAACCGTTTGTGATGCTATTCTGGCAGCGGATGCTTATGGACATTATTTCTTAGGCATTTAAAAAGAGAAGAAAGTTAAAACATCTGCAATATCTAATAAGATAATAGCAGATGTTTTTTTTGATAGGCTTCATATATAACATAAGACTATTAATAAATAAAAAAACCGGATTGCTCCGGTTTTTATGAACATTATCTGTTGTAGAATTCTACTACCAGCAGTTCGTTTACTTCCTGGTTCAGTTCGCTACGTTCAGGTAAGCGCAGGTAAGTACCTTTTTTAGCATCTTTATCAACGTCTACGAATGCTACTGTATTTAAGCAAGCTTCCAATGCTTCGTTGATGGCTGCTAAGTTCTTAGATTTTTCTTTAACTTCGATCGTTGTTCCTGGTTTTACGATAAAGCTAGGAATATCAACTTTCTTACCGTTTACTAAAATGTGTCCGTGGTTAACCAGCTGACGAGCAGCGCGACGTGTACGGGCAAATCCTAAACGATATACTAAGTTATCTAATCTAGATTCTAACAGGTTTAAGAAGTTTTCACCTGTTACACCTTTCATTTTACTAGCTTTAACAAACAGATTATGGAACTGACGTTCATTTAATCCATACATGTAGCGGATTTTCTGTTTTTCACGCAACTGTAAACCATAGTTCGTTAATTTTACACGTTTCGTAGGTCCGTGCTGACCTGGTGCGTATGCACGTTTCTGAAGTTCTTCTCCAGTTTCCAGAATTGAGAAACCCAAACGACGGGATGTTTTCCAAACTGGTCCTTTTACTCTTGACATTTCATGTCCTCCTTATTGTTTTATGGCTATAAAACAATAACAGTACAAATCATCATTACCTGGTGTCTTCGCTTACGATATCTTCGCTCTTAGGCAGCCGAGTTACGTGATATCCCGTATATGTATTACGTCAAAGACGCGCTTGTGTAAGACTTTGCATGCTGCTATCAATTTTACGCCATTATAGTGTATCAGAAAGTGGAAATGTTGTCAAATGGTTCCTTGCATTATTTACCATAAGAATTCTAGATCTCGATGAATTTTGTTTTCTCATTTTTACAGAATTATGATACAATATAAGCAATGAATGTGGATGAAAGAGGTGCCTTATGGAGAATTTTATAAATAATATAAAAAATGTCGTATCACTAGATATATTGATTTGGATCGTTGCTGCTATCATCGCTATCATCATTTTGACGATTATCATGATGGTCATTCGCCAAAAGAAAGCTAAGAAGCAATTGGATGATTGTGAGATTCGTTACAACAACTTAAAAGGCATACCTTTGGCATTTAAATTAAATAAAGCAGTTGCATTATCAAGAGTCAATGAATTGATGGCGGAAGGGGTAGATAGTTGCCGTAATGACTTTGATGAAATTCAGGATAAACTGAAAGAAAGCAGTGTGCAGCTGGCCGAAATAGATGATTTGATCTATGTGCATAAGGTAAAGACAGCCTTAAATCGCATGGAGGCTTTAGATAAAGAATTGACGCTTTTGGAATCACGTGTAGCGAATGTGAATAAAGCATTGGATGAGGTATTAGAACAGGAAAACGAGCAGCGTGTACATATTAATAGATTAAAAGATGAATTCCGTTTGATCAAACGAAAGATTTCAGAAAACCGAGCATCTTATGCACAGTCGTATGAATATCTGGAGATGGAAATTGCTAACATAGAAAAGATGTTTTCATCGTTTGAAGAATGGATGTTTGCTTCAGAATTCAACAAAGCTGCTGATGAACAAAAAGAAATTCGCGAGCACATTGCTCATCTAAATGATTTGGTAGACATACTTCCAGGTATGTATGAACGTGCAAAAGGTGTGTTACCTAGAGCAATCGATGAAGTCGGTTATGCATATGCACAAGCAAAGAATAAAGGGGTTTATCTGGAACATTTAGAAGTTCATAAAAATCTTGACTTCGTCAGCGATATGCTGAAAGAAAGTTTAAATCGTCTACGTAATGGGAAACCAGATGGAGTTAATGAAGATCTAAATGATTGTGAAAAACGTATTATTCAATTGCAAGAGCAGATTACCAAAGAAGAAAAAGCATTTGATGAGGTAGATGAAAACCTGGACATTCTTTTTGATAGTGTAAAAACCATGAATGCAGATGTTGAGGGAATTGAGGAACTCTATAATCGTGTATATGAACGATTTGGCTTTGAGAACTGGACCGATCGTTTAAAAGAGGTCAATGCAAAGCTAGCTGTATTAAACGATATGCAAAGAAAACTACAGCTAGTTATCCAGGAACAGAAAGAGCCATATACCTCTATTCTGATCGCTTATAAAGAATTGGAACAAAGCAGTGCTGTTTTTCATAATGAAGTAAGCGAAATGAAACAAAAATTAGATACAGCTTGCAGTGATGAAGAACGAGCGAAGAAACAAATGGTAAAACTACAGTTGATTTTGAATGAGATCCGGGTGAAAATGAGCAAACATCGCTTACCAAGTGTATCGAAAAAATATGAGGATGATTTGCATCGCGGGGAAGTGATGATCAAGGACATTCATGTGATTTTGGATAATTCGCCGTTAGATGTAAAACATTTGAATGCAGAGTTGCGTAAAGCCATTGATTATATTTATACTTTATATAATAGTGTGAATAATTTAGTTGGCATGGCAGTGATGGTAGAAAATGCCATTGTCTTTGGTAATCGTTATCGATCGACATATCCCGATATTGATTCAGAACTGACACGTGCCGATCTGTGTTTCCGTAATGGACAATACACCAAAGCTTTAAAAATTAGTATTCAATGTATTGAAAAGATGCATCCGGGTGCTTATGAAAAATTAATTGCTAAAAAAGATCCGCATCTATTGAAAGAGGAGGCATAAGATGATCTATTTAGATTATGCATCCACAACGCCAATTCGCAAAGAAGTACGTGAAACATATCAAATGTTATTAGAAAACTATTATGGAAATAGTGATTCATTACATGATGTAGGAAGGGCTACAGCAAAATTAATGGAACAAAGCCGTGCAGCAATTGCACAGCTTTTCCATGTGCAAAAGGATGAAATTCTTTTTACTTCCTGTGCGAGTGAATCTAACAACTATGCAATGAAAGGGTTTGCTTGGAAAAATGCCCACAGAGGGAAGCATATCATCTCAACCTGTGTAGAACATTCCAGTATCCATAATGCATTAGAACAGTTAAAAGAAACGTTTGGCTTTGAAGTGACGTATCTTCCTGTTTATGCCGATGGAACGATACATTTGGAAGATCTAAAAAAGGCATTGCGCAAGGACACCATACTTGTATCGATGATGCTTGTGAACAATGAAACGGGGGCTATCAATCCTATTAAAGAATGTGCAGCATATGTACATGCCTATTCGCGTGCCGTTTTTCATATGGATGGTGTACAAGGATTAGGAAAGATACCCATTTCTTTACACGATGTAGATATGGCAACCTTCTCAGCTCATAAAATTTATGGTTTGAAAGGAAGTGCCATTCTATATAAGAAACGCAATATTGAATTATTGCCGTTACTTAGTGGCGGTCAGCAAGAGCAAGGATTGCGCGCTGGAACAAGTAATGCGCCAACAAATATCGTATTTGCCAAAACACTGCGTTTGGCATTAGAGGAACAGGAAAAAGCTTATCAGTATGTACAAGAATTAAACATATATTTACGAAGGGAAATTGAAAATATAGAAGATATGGTCATCAATAGCCCGGCGGATGCCTCTTGTTTCATATTGAATTTTTCTGATTTGAAGATTGGCAGTGAGGTAATGTTAAACGCATTAAATGCAAAGGGTTTTTGTGTTTCTGCCCAAAGTACTTGTTCAAGTAAAAGTAAGGCGATTTCCCATGTGCTACTGGCAATGGGGTTAGGGGAAGTACGTGCGACGCATGCGATTCGTGTTTCCTTATCACATATGACAACAAAAGATGAAGTGGAAAAGTTTATAAAAGCACTAAAGGAGATCCATCATGACTATCGAACAAAATAAATTGACGTATGACCATATTTTGGTCCGCTTTGGTGAGTTATCCACCAAAGGAAAAAATCGCAAAGATTTCATTAAGCGATTACTGACGAATGTAAAAAATGCATTACGAGATTTTAATGAATTGACATACGAACGTACGCATGATCGTATGTATATCATGCTAAATGGTGAAGATCATGAAGCAGTAGCAAAACATTTGCAACAGGTGTTTGGCATTTCATCCTTTTCCTTTGCGGTGAAGGTGGCAAGTGATATTGAAGTCATCAAACAAACATGCCTAGTGTTGGCAAAACAAAGTGATGCGCAAACCTTTAAGATTGAGGCTAGGAGAAGTTTTAAACAATTTCCTATGGTATCGGATGAAATAAATCGAGAAGTTGCTGGAGAAATTTTACGTAATACAGATATAAAGGTAAATGTAAGAGAACCACAGTTACGCATACAGATTGAATTGCATCAAGAGGCAACCTATATCATGACAGGAAAAATCAAAGGTAATGGTGGTTATCCGGTAGGAGTAGGCGGAAAAGCCTTGGTAATGTTAAGTGGTGGCATAGATTCACCAGTGGCTTGCTACATGACGATGAAACGTGGGGTCGCTATTGAATGTATTCACTACGCATCTCCACCGTATACTTCACAGGCTGCACAGGATAAAGTGCTTGAATTAGCAAGAGCAATAGCTCCATATCAGGGACATATCCGTTTGCATATTATTCCTTTTACGGATTTACAGTTGGCCATTTATAAAAATTGTGATGAATCTTATGCAATCACGATCATGCGCAGGATGATGTATCGAATTGCAGAACGTGTGGCCCAAAAGCAAAATTGCCTCGCAATCGTGAATGGGGAGAGCATTGGACAAGTGGCCAGTCAGACGTTGGAAAGCATGCAAACGATCAATTGTGTTACAGATATGCCGGTGATTCGTCCGGTTGCTTGTTTGGATAAATTAGAAATTATTGATATTTCACAAAAAATCGGAACATATGATATATCGATACAGCCATTTGAAGACTGCTGTACGATATTTACACCAAAAAATCCGGTTACAAAGCCAACGAAACATCGTGCAGAGCGTTTAGAGGGACGATTTGATTTTACGTCTCTTATAGAAGATTGTATTGCTCGCATGGAAAGTGTGGATATATATCCAGGCCGTAACATGATAGAAGAAAACGAAAATATTTTTTAGTATAAGATGTTTATCCTCACCCATACTATTTGTGTGAGGTGATAAAAATGGAAAGAAGAAAACAGTTTCAGAATGAGAAACAGGATCAAGATTTGTACCAGTACGAAATGGGTATTGAATTAGGTGCAGATGTTGAAGCTGAAAAACGTAATCATCGTAATGAATACGATCGTGAACATTCTTCTTCTGATTTCAAAAATGATTTCAACAACAACCAGCAGAGAAATCGTAACCAGAATCAGCAGAACAATCGTTTCAACAACAGCAATTCCAACAACAACCAGCGTTAAGTAAACGCGTAATTAAAAAGTCATCAGACTTCTGAATCATCAGAAAGCTCTGGTGGCTTTTTTCTTTTGTTAACAGAAACACTATTTGAAGAGTAGTATCCTTTATTGTTTCAATGAAATCTCATTGAAGAAGATTGCTTTATTGGATGATTTAACATAATAGAAAGTATGACATAGGGGAATTCTTTTCGTGCCTTTTCCATGCGGATTGGTAAGAAATATGCTATGATATATCACGGTGATATTAATGAAGATAAATAAGCTATCGACACAACGAATGGAAGATATACAGAGTACTTTTGGTTTGCCTCCCTTATGCGCAAAGGTCTTAGCAGCAAAAGGTTTAGCCAATGATGAAATAGCAGCATTATTACAGGAGCCTAAACTCTCTGATCCGTTTTGTGCAAATGGTGTAAAAGAGGTGGCTGATCGTTTGTATCAAGCAAAGCAAAAGAAAGAAAAAGTATTGGTTTGTGGAGACTATGATGCAGATGGTATTTGCGCTACCGCTATTATGGTGGATGCTTTACGCTCTTATGGGATTGATTGTGGGTTTTATATTCCAAATCGATTTAGTGAAGGATATGGCTTACACGAGAATACCGTAGGTTTGGCTAAACAAAAGGGCTATACACTTTTAATAACCGTAGATAACGGTGTGAAAGCGAAAACGGCATTATCATTTGCACACACGATGGGAATTGATGTGATCGTTACAGATCATCACAGTATGGATGAAGAAGTCACATGTTTGCAACTGGTGCACCCAACATTGATGGGAGAATCATTTACGACATTAAGTGGTGCAGGTGTGGCTTTGATGCTTTCCAGGGCATTGATTGGTGAAAAAAAAGAACATGTCGTTTTGGCATGTGTGGCGGCAATTGCGGATGTCATGCCTTTGCATAAGGAAACAAGAGCGATTGTGAAATTAGGTATTTCTTATTTAAAACAGGGTATCTGTCCACCAATCCGTTTTCTGGCTAAAGAGCGTTATCCTAAGTGGGATGAGATGCTGATAGCTTATCAAATCGTGCCGAAACTAAATGTGACAGGTCGATTAGCGGATATGGTCAATGTAAATAATACGGTAAAATATTTATTGTCAACATCTATGGAAGAAATTCAACATGTGGCAAAACAAATAAATGACTTGAATGAAAAAAGAAAAGTCATGAGTGATGATATGCTTTTAAAAGCCAAAACCTTAGTGCATGAGGAATATCGATTTCAATTACTGTTTGATGATTCTTTTCATGAAGGGATGGCTGGACTTGTGGCCGGAAAATTGGCTGAAGAATTGCAAATGCCAGTTATGGTGGCAGCCCGCAATCAGGATCACTTTAAAGGAAGTATTCGTTCACAAGGTTTGTTGGATCTGACAACGTTTTTTGATGAATGTAAACCTTCTTTAGTTAGTTTTGGGGGACATAAAGCAGCGGCAGGCATAGGCTTTTCTTATGATAAAAAACAAGTGATTCAAGATTATGTTAACAGCCGTATGGAACAGGTTGTATTTGATAATGATAGTAGCTATGATGTCATTGCTGTGGAACGAAGCGAAATTACCATTGCAGAAGTTGAGAGTCTGCAGTTATTAGCACCATTTGGAGAAGGTTTTGAAGAACCGTTGTTCTTATTGGAAAAGCAGAAGGTGCAGGATTGCCGTAGCTTAAGCAAGGGAGCACATACCAAATGGATCTTATCTGATGATTTAGAAGCTATGCAGTTTCAAAGTCGCGATTGGGAATTCTATAACCCAGAGGCGACCCTGAATTTTATAGGAAATTTACGTATAAATTCTTTCATGGGACGAAAAAAAGTAAATATTTACGTCTCCAAGGCATATTAGCTGATGCAATTTATAAGAGAGTTTGCTATAATAAAAGAGACGTGTTAGGAGGCTTACACATGAATTATAAAGACTATATTGCCGATATTCCTGATTTTCCTCAGGAAGGCGTACTGTTTCGTGATATCACACCTTTAATGGCAGATGGTGAAGCATTTCATCAGGCTTGTGACGAAATGATCGCTTTTGCAAGAAAAGTAGGGGCTGAGGTTATTGTTGGACCAGAATCACGAGGATTTATCTTTGGCTGTCCGGTTGCTTATGAGCTGGGTATTGGTTTTATTCCTGTTCGCAAGCCGGGGAAATTGCCTAGAGAAACGGTAAGTGTTTCTTATGATTTAGAATATGGCAGTAATGAATTGCATGTACATAAAGATAGTATCAAAAAAGGTCAAAAAGTCTTGATCATTGATGATTTATTGGCGACCGGAGGTACGGTAGATGCAACAATTCAGATCGTTCAGGAATTGGGCGGTGAAGTTGTGGGCTGTGGTTTTCTAATTGAATTAGAAGGCTTACAGGGCAGAGAACATCTAAAAGATTATGAAGTGTTCTCCTTAATGTCTTATAAATAAAAAAGGGGAAGTTCCCCTTTTCTTGAATGCGGGTGATTAGTATGGTAAGGAAGAATGTCGTTACATTTGATGAGATGATGCAAGAAGTTCGTCAATACATCAAAAAAGAAGAAAATATTGATTTAATTACACGCGCCTTTTTGTGTGCAGAGAAGAATCATGCAGGGCAGTATCGTAAAAGCGGGGAACCGTATATCATACATGCCATTCAGGTAGGTTATATATTAGCAATGTTGCGGACTGGTCCTAAGACGATAGCCGCAGGCCTTTTGCATGATGTGGTGGAAGATTGTGATGTCTGCTTAGAACAAATTAGTGAGATGTTTGGTGAAGAAGTTGCTTCTTTGGTGGAATCGGTCACAAAGATCGGTGCATTGAAGTTTAAAGATGAGAAAGAATATCTTGCCAGCAATCATCGTAAGATTTTTATCGCGATGGCGAAAGATGTGCGTGTTATTTTGATTAAGCTTTCTGATCGACTACATAATATGCGTACTTTACAATATATGACGCCGCAGAAACAGCAAAAAATTGCGAGTGAGACATTGGAGGTCTATGCGCCGATTGCCCATCGTTTAGGTATCAGTGATATTAAAAATGAACTCGAAGATCTGTGCTTTCAGTATTTAAATAAAGAAAAATATTATGAAATAGCCAAATTGGTGGAAAAACGTAAAACAGAACGAGATGCACAGGTACAAAGCATGATTAGAGAAATCAGTTCTTTACTGGATGAGCATCAGATAAAATATCGCATATTCGGACGCAGTAAGCATTTATATAGTATTTATAAAAAGATGATAACGAAAAATAAGCGTTTTGAAGAAATTCTTGATTTATTGGCGATTCGTATCATTACAGATACCGATACGGCTTGTTATGAAATCTTAGGATATATTCATGCGAAATACCGTCCGATTCCAGGACGCTTTAAAGACTATATCGCTATGCCGAAGGTTAACATGTACCAATCCTTGCATACGACCATCGTGGCTGAGGATGGTAATATATTTGAGGTGCAAATTCGTACAGAATCTATGGATGAGGTTGCAGAACAGGGGATTGCGGCTCATTGGCGTTATAAAGAAAATTTAAATGGCGGCCGTGAGGTGCACCAAAAAGAAATTGAAGAGCAATTGCATTGGTTTAAAGATTTCAGCGTCATGAGTGATGATGTCAATGATGATGCTATGGAATACATGAATCTATTACAGAAGGATATCTTTGAGGCTAATGTTTATGTGATGACACCAAAAGGTAAAGTGATCGCTTTGCCAAATGGTTCTACACCAATTGATTTTGCCTATCGTGTTCATACCGAGGTTGGTCATCATACGGTTGGAGCTACGATAAATGGTGTGTTAATGCCATTGAATACAAAATTAAAAACAGGAGATGTTGTCAGTATCCGTACAAGTAAACAATCTCCTGGTCCTAGTGAAGACTGGATCAAAATTGTAAAAAGTGCTCATGCACGTAATAAAATACGCTCATTCTTCCAGAAACAGGAAAACGAACGCCGTTCGCTTGATATAAAAAAAGGCGAAGAGATGCTGATGGAAGAATTGAAAAAACGCAACTTAGATGTTGCGACATATACAGAACAAAAGAAGATTGAAAATATTGCCGGCTCTCTAAGTTTTAATTCTTATAACGATTTGATGTATGCGATTGGTGTTAAACAAGTATCCCTGCCTGCTGTCATTGACCGTTTGGTGAAACATAAGACAAGCGTACCATTAGATAATGAAGAATTAGCGAAAATGTTCAATCGTCAGGAACGAAAGCGAAAAGTTTCTTCAACCGGTATCCGGGTAGCGGGTATTGATTCCATGAAAATATCACTGGCTGCCTGCTGTTCTCCTGTTCCTGGTGATGATATCGTAGGATATATAACAAAAGGACAAGGAGTAAAGGTACATCGTACAGATTGTCCCAATATCGTGCATGAGAAACAACGCTTGATTGATGTGGAATGGGATGAAAACATTGAACAGAAAACATATGAAGTCAAGCTGATCGTGAAGTCAAGTGATCGTAATTTCTTGCTATCCGATATTGTGACGGTAGTATCACAATGCAAGGCGGGTTTGCAGCATGTTGATTCTTCAGTTGATGAGGATAAGGTTTCAGCAACGACAAAAATGACGGTTGTTGTGGAAAATGCTATTCATTTACAGACATTGATGGCGAATCTAAGAAAGGTCAATAGTGTAAAAAGTGTCGAAAGAGTTATTCAATAAGGTGAGGTGACACTCACCTTTTCCAATGGAGGTTTTATGAAACAAGAAACATTTTTAATAACGAAAGCAACAACGGAGGATATTCCCGCAATCTTAGAAATGTATCGTCGTCGGGTCTTGTATAATAATGCTCATGGTATTCCACAATGGCGCTTAGCAGATGTCACATGGGAAGCCTTTTCGCAATTATATACGATTGATGATTATTATGTTGGTAAATGTAATGGAGAAGTCGTTTGCGGGTTATTCATTATTGATGTCGATGAATTATACTGGCCGGATGTAGACAAAGGAAAGTATTTATATCTGCATAAGATCTGTGTTGATCCTGCTCATGCCAAAAAAGGCTATAGCGATGCTATGATTACCTATTTCAAGGATAAGGGACGTAAAGAAGGCTATCCGGAAGTGCGTTTAGATGTGCGTGAGAAGAAGGTGAAACTAAGAGAGATGTATGAACGCAATGGGTTTCGCCTTGTCACAATTGGACAGTTTGTCCCTGAATTTACAACAGCTTTGTATCATTATGTATATGCATGGGAACAAGAAAAACAGCTAAGCAACTATGATATAGAAGAGTAAATGGTTCGTCTTTTTAAAGGGACTATCTGCTCTTTTTTTATTGGTGTGGGGTATGCGATAAGGCAGAATATAAAGGCTTTAAATAAAAGTCATGTATATCACAAAAACGAAGAAAAAGCTTAAAAAGGATGTGTTAGTTCTTTCTAAGCTTTCTTTCATAATATAATGTATTCCACATGCGAAAGTATTCATCCATTCTAACTCTAATGCTACTATGCTCACGATAGGTGTCCATGACATAGTTACGAAAAAACTTATGTACAAAAAAGGCAGCTCTTCGCATATGGGAAGGACTAGTGATAACAATAATGTTTTCCCATTGATTTTCATCACAAATGCATTTCGCGTATTTTAAGTTTTCATACGTGTTACGTGCCTTGGTTTCTAAGACAAGGACTTGTTTTGGTATCTTTTGTGTCAAAGCATAAGCGGCCATCTTTTCTGCCTCGACATAAGTATTCTGCACGCAGGAACCACTGATTAATAAGTGGTGAACGCAATGTTTGTGATATAAATTTATAGCAGTCTCCATACGCTTTTTTTGGACTGTTGATAAACTGCCATCTGCATTACAAGGATAACCCAATACAATTGCGACATCATAAGAAATGTCTTGTAAGGGATGTTTGGGTTTTGGAAAATGATGATATAGATAAAGATTTGCAAGCAACACAAAGAGGATGATACAGATGAGTAATATCATTTGATATAAACCAAAGACTGCCATTCTTTGGCAATCGCTTCCTTTCTGTTTTTTGGTGTTAACGGATATGTATATGCCTGTGTCGCACGTAACTCAATCTTTCTCCAGTCTTGTGGAATCTGGTTAAATCGAGAAGCTATGATCAGATCATCTTGTTTGCGTAATTGTGACAAATAGGCTCGGCCAACATCATTCATTGCAAGAATGCGTAGGTGCTGTAAAGGACTGAGTTTCTGTATTTCCGTTTTCTTGGTCTGGGTTAATATATGAAGTAAGGTCCGCTGAATACGACTGCGGGTATAACGCTTACTGATGCAAGCATTTACAAAGCTATCCATATCGCTATAGAGAGCGGCATTTTTCTGTAATAGCTGCTCCATTCCTTCCTCTACCATCAACATTGCTTTAATATCTTCTCGATCCATGCTCATAAGTAATGTCTGTAAATAAGGGTAATAATGTGTGAAAGCATATGTTGTATCTAATTTATTTGCCATTACTGTGGCATGATGAACATCCTGATGAAGCATGATACCATGACGGATGGCACTGGCACTGGCGATTGTCTTCGTATAGGTTAATTCATGATATGAATTTGTTCTTTGTATCGTATAAGGCTGTATAGCACTGCCTTGCAATGCTTTTAAATAACTGATGCCTAAAAGATCATTACTAGCGATTTGGGTACACGAATCAGCAAAGCTTTTTACCATGGCTTGCTTTTTCTGTACTGGTAAAGCAGCAGCTCGTTCACTTAAATGTTTTAATTTCTCAATGTCATTACATTCACTGCCAAACACCATATGGTTGACATTAGCCAGCGTAAGCAATCGGATGGCTCCTTGAGCAAAGATATCGGCACTTTGTGTTGCATAAGGATAGGGGAGTTCAATGACAATATCGACACCATGAGCAACAGCACAAGCAGCACGTTCCCACTTATCAATGATGGCGGGTTCTCCACGTTGCACGAAATTACCAGACATGATGGCAATCAGACAATCGCAATTACGAATGCTACGCGCCTGTGTAATGTGATATTGATGCCCGTTATGAAAGGGATTGTATTCTGTGACAATACCGCATACCTGCATAAGCAAACTCCTTTCTTTTCTATATGGTATTTATTCTATCATATTTTTTACGTATTGACATTGTCAATTCTAGGAGATAGTACTCTCTTAGACAATGTGAATACTTTGTCAGCATATTTTTAAGCGATTCTATGGTACAATGAAAACAGATAAGGCAAGAAAACGGAGGCATTTATGAAACTAACAAAATTCAGTTTTATCAGTCAATGTGATGGTCTTTGTATTCATGGTATGTGCATGGTGCCGGATAGAGAAGTTGTTGGTGTGATTCAGCTGGTACATGGTATGGCAGAACATAAGGAACGTTATGAAAATCTCATGCATTATTTGGCACAATCGGGCTATTTATGTGTCATTCATGATCATCGCGGTCATGGGGAAAGTGTAAAGTCACAAGCAGATTTGGGATATTTCTATGGTGTTGATGCCACCTATTTAATAGAAGATATTCATGAAATCAGTATGCGTATAAAAGAGCATTTTCCACATGTGCCATTGTTTTTATTCGGTCACAGTATGGGCTCTTTAGCCGTACGTGCATACTGTAAACGTTATGATAGGGATATTGATGGATTGATTGTTTGTGGTTCGCCAAGTGAAAATAAAGCAGCAGCTTTTGGTAAGATACTTTGTCAGATCATGGAGAAAGTGAAACAAGATCACTATCGTAGTTCTCTCTTACAACGTTTGGCATTTGGGCATCATAATGATGGAATTCAAGATGCTAAAAGTGAGAACAGCTGGATTTGCAGTGATGAAGATGTGGTAAAGGAATATGATGAAGATCCTTTATGTGGCTTTACGTTTACTTTAAACGGTTTTGAAAATCTTTTCTCTTTAATGATGGCTGTATATGATAAAAAAGGCTGGCAATGCCACCATGCATCAATGCCTATCTATTTCATTGCCGGAAAACAAGATCCTTGTATCATTTCTGAAAAGGCATTCCATACAGCTGTAATGTTGATGCGTAAGGTTGGATATGCGAATGTATCTTGGAAATTGTATGAAGGAATGCGTCATGAAATCTTGAACGAAAGAGATAAAGGAGAAGTGTATCGGGATCTTTTGAAATGGTTGAATAAACATACTACAAACACATAAGCTGTTCATTTGATAAGCACTTTTTAATGAAAACAAAGATGAAGTGAGAATAGCATCTATAACATGTTTTTCACTTTAAGGGGATACTGCTGTGAAGGATATAAGAAAATGCAAAACTTTATAAAAAGCAGATAGAATTAGTAAAAATTAGGTACAAAAAATAAAAATTAAAGAAAAAGTCTTTCTTTCATTTCGTTTTTGTGGTTTAATATATTAGCCTAATCATGGGAAAGTGAGAAATATATTGACTTTATTGTCCAGTTTCCTTATAATAGGATAGGTCAGACAACGAGGTGATTCTTTTGAAATGGTCTAGAGCTGAGCTGTTACAGGCGGATAAACAAACAATCGATTTTACGGATACGATTGCTTTCGATCCTGCGGCGTTCGCCAAGATGCACCAAATCAGAGGATTGCAGGATGTTACGGTATCAGGAAATATTCATTACGATACAGCCAGTGAACGCGTATTTGCGGATCTGGATATTGAAGGCGTGATGATCGTGCCGTGTTCTATAACCCTTGAGGATGTAGAATATGATTTCCACACAAAATCTTTGGAAGTGTTCTCTTTTGACAAGACAGAGGATGAAGATGTACACGAAGTAAAAGGTGATGTCGTAGAACTATTGCCGGTGATCTTTCAATTGATACTTATGGAAGTTCCTTTGAAGGTCGTAAAAGAAGGAATCAAAGAGTATCCTAAAGGTGACGGTTGGGAAGTTGTCAAAGAGGAAGACTATACGAAATCTAAAAAGGATGATATAGATCCTCGTTTAGCAAAGTTGAAAGAATTCAAATTGGAAGATTAAGTAGGAGGTGCTAACATGGCTGTTCAGCAGAGACGTAATTCAAAAACTAGAAAAGCAAAACGTAGAACTCACTACAAATTGGCTGCGCCAACTTTGGTGAAATGTCCAGCATGCGGTGAATACAAAATGCCTCACAAAATGTGTTCATGCGGTGAGTACAACGGTAAAACAATCGTAGAAAAATAAGAAAACAGACCGGGCAACCGGTTTTTTCTTTTCTGAAACATACAATGCTTTATTACAGATACAGCAGTAACAATATCCCCCTCTTGATAATATGCTTTTTCAGAATTTCAAAATAAAAAGGGGAAAAGCGTTGAATAATTTCATAGAACGTGGTATATTAACTATAGAACTTCAAACGGAGTGGGTCATGCCCACTCCTTCATTATGTTGTAAAGGAGAATGTTATGGACGGATTGTCAAAAATCAAAGAATTGATCAAACCTCTTCTCGCACAAGAAGATATTAAACTGTATGATGTCTCATGGCAGCAAGAAGGTAAAAATCGCATTTTACAGGTTGCAATCATGCGCAAAGATGGCAGTATGGATATTGATACATGTGCAGCTATGTCAGAAAAAATATCAGAAAAGCTGGATGAAGTAGATATGATTGCCAGTGAATATTTTCTAGAAGTATGTTCTCCGGGGGCTGAACGTGAATTAAAGGATGAAACACAGATTCAAGATGCTCTGGATGAATATGTTTATGTGAAATTGAAAAATCCCAAAGCAGGCATGGATGCCGTAAAAGGATATTTGCGTGCTTATGAAAATGGTAATATCACGATGGAACATATGGATAAAGCAGTAAAGAAAAAGATAACAATTGATGGCGATAATATCGCATTAATTCGCTTAAGTGTGAAAATTTAAGAGAAAGGAAAAAGAAGAACATGAAGTTAAAAGATTTTATGGCTGCGATGCAGGCAATCGAAAGTGATCGTAAATTACCTCAGGAAGTTGTCGTAGAAGCGCTACAAGAAGCGTTGGCTAAGGCATTCCGTAAACACATTGAAATTCCTGATGCATTAGTACGTGTAGATGTTAATGAAAAAACGGGAAACATCAAGGTATATCAGCAGCGTACGATTGTTGAAACGGTAGAAGATGATGAATTGGAAATTTCATTAGAAGATGCAAAGAAAATCAATCAAGAGCTGGAACTGGATGGTGTTGTCGAGGAAGAAGTAGACATTACACAGTTAGGCAGAGCAGCGGTTATCTTAGCTAAAAACGTTATGAAACAGAAAATCCGTGAAGCTGAGAAACTGATCGTTTATGAAGAATATTGTGATAAAGTTGATGAGATGGTTGTTGGAACAATTGAGTCTGTCGAGGAAAAATTCTGTATCGTAAATATTGGAAAGACATTGGCGTTAATGCCTAAAAATCAGCAGATTCCTAACGAACGTTATCATGAAGGTGATCGTATTCGCGTGGTGATCATTGAAGTAAATAAAGAAACCAAAGGTGCACAGGTGTTAGTATCTCGCGGTGATGCAACTTTAGTAAAACGTCTGTTTGAAAAAGAAGTACCAGAAATTTTCCAGGGTGTGATTGAAATTAAGGCAATCGCGCGTGAGGCAGGAGAACGTACAAAGATGGCTGTTTATTCTCACAATGAAAACATTGATCCAATTGGTGCTTGTATCGGGCCGCGTGGACAACGTGTTCAGGTTATCATCAATGAACTTGGCGGTGAGAAAATTGATATCTTTGAATGGAGTGAAGATGTTACAGAATTAATTAAAAATGCTCTTTCACCTGCGGAAGTATTAGCCGTAATCCCAAGCGAAGAACGCAAAGGTGGCTTATTGGTTGTCGTACCAGATAATCAGTTATCTTTAGCTATTGGTAAACGTGGTAAAAATGCACGTCTGGCAGTGAAATTGACCGGCAATAAGATTGATATTAAAGCAGAGAGCGATGTGGATGCAGCTGGTATTGATTGGAAAGGCATCGCTATGAAACAGCGTGAAGAATTCTTAGCTGCGCAGGCTGCTGCCAAAGCATTGGCACAGCAAGAACGCTTTGAAGAGGCAGCGAGTGAAGAAGCAATATCACTTGCCGATGCGGGAGTATCCTTCCAGGAAGAAATTTTAGAAGAGCCAGAAGAAATGGTAGATGATGTAGTAGTAGAAGCGAAAGCAAGTATCATCGCACCTGAAGTGGAAAAAGTGGCTGAAAAAGAAGTGGAAGAAGAAGTGGTTGAAGAAGAAAAAGAAGAGAGCGATCTGGAAAGAGCGGCTCGTATTGCTAAGGAAAAACAGCGTCAAGAAGGCTTAAATATCAAAGAAAAACAAGAATATAAATCAAAATTTGAAACATTGGCAGATGTTAGCGCAAAACAGGAAGAAAAACCGGTTAGCAAACCACGTTGGAAAAAGAGTGAAGAAAAGGAAGAACGCCGTAAACCAACCTTTGATTTGAGTAAAAAGGATTATGAAATGAAGCCTATTTACTCAGAAGAAGAACTAGAAGAAATCGAACGTGCTCAACGTGAAGAAGAAGAAAATGATTGGATTCATGATGAGATTGACTTCGATGAATATGATAAATATTACGAAGAATAAAGAAAAAGGAGGGAGCTTTTATGAGAAAAATACCTATGCGCAAGTGTGTGGCAACTGGTGAAAGTCTTCCAAAAAAAGAATTGATTCGTATCGTTCGTACCCCTGATGGTAATATTGAAATTGATGAAACAGGGAAAAAGAATGGTCGAGGTGCCTATCTAAAGCGCAGTATTGAGGCACTGGAAGTGGCAAAGAAGAAAAAAGCTTTGGCGCGTTCACTAGAATGTGAGATACCTCAAGAACTTTATGAGGAACTACAAAAGTTATTTGGTGAATGAAGAAAGCAATTGGAACACTGGGATTGGCTATGCGTGCCCATAAGATAGCTACCGGTGAAACGATCTTTAAAAAACTGCGCAGCAATCAGGTTTCGCTGCTTATTATGGCAGATGATATGGGAGAAAACGGTAAGAAAAAGCTGACAGATAAATGTGCCTATTATCATGTGCCCTATGTCTTTATGAATGGGGAAGAATTAAACATGGCTATCGGTGATAAGAATCGCAAATCTGTTGCAATATTAGATGAAGGTTTTGCACAAAAACTTCATGCTTGCTTGAAAGGCTAGGTGATTATATGGCAAGACAACAACACAAAAAAGGGAATGGAAACCGTAAGAACAATGGAAATCGCAAAAAAGAGTTTACACCACGGAAAGAACGTGTGGAAGTAAAAGAGATTACGTACAGTTCTGCACTGACGGTTCAGGAATTAGCAGAGAAATTAAATCGCAATGCAAGTGAAATCATCAAGCTTCTCTTTATGATGGGAACAATGGTAACCATCAACTCGACTTTGGATGATGAAACGATTGAACTTGTCTGCATGGAATTTAATGTAGAATGTCACAAGGAAATCATCATCGAAGAAAGTGATTTTGAAGAGATGATGAATGTTGAAGAAGAGGATGAAGAAAACTTAGTATCCCGTCCTCCTGTTGTTACGATCATGGGACATGTTGACCATGGAAAAACAACCTTGTTGGATACGATTCGTAAAACACACGTAACAGAAGGTGAATTTGGTGGCATCACGCAGCACATTGGTGCATATCAAGTATCAGTGAAAGGTAAAAAAGTTACTTTCTTAGATACGCCGGGCCATGAAGCTTTCACGGCCATGCGTGCACGTGGTGCGAAAGTAACCGATTTGGTTATCATCGTCGTTGCTGCGGATGATGGCGTTATGCCACAGACCAAAGAAGCGGTGGATCATGCCAAAGCGGCTGGTGTTCCGGTTATTGTGGCTGTGAATAAGATTGATAAACCAAATGCTAATAAAGATCGTATCATGAATGAAATGAGTGACTTAGGATTACTTCCTGAAGCATGGGGCGGAGATACCATTTTTGCGGAAGTATCAGCAAAATTTGGTGATGGTGTTTCTGATTTGCTGGAGACAATTCTTGTTGTATCAGAAGTAGAAAATTTCCGTGCGAATCCAAATAAGATGGCAACCGGAACTGTTATCGAGGCGAAGCTGGATAAAGGACGCGGACCGGTAACAACCTTGCTTGTACAAAATGGAACATTGCATACCGGTGATGCTGTCGTTGTTGGTACTGCTTTTGGACGCGTACGTAAGATGACAGATGATCGTGGCCGCGAAATTAAAGAAGCATTGCCATCCACACCGGTTGAGATTATTGGTTTAAATGATGTGCCAATTGCAGGGGATATCTTTAAAGCATTTGATTCAGAAAAGAAAGCACGTCAAATTGCGGAAACACGTTTGACAAAACGTATTGATCAAGAACGTAACTCTTCAAGTGCGATGTCATTAGATGATTTAGCACGTCAGATTGAAGAAGGTGAAGTACAGGATATTAATGTCATCGTTAAAGCGGATGTACAGGGTTCTGCCGAAGCAGTAAAGGCAAGTATGGAAAAAATTGAAGTTTCCGGTGTGAAGGTGAATGTCATCCGTAGCACTGCAGGTGCCATTACTGAAAGTGATATCATGTTGGCAAGTGCATCAAATGCAGTGATTTATGGATTTAATGTACGCCCTAATGCGATGGTGCGTAAAAAAGCTGAAGAAGAAGGCGTAGATATCCGTTTGCATAACATTATTTATAAAGCTTTAGAAGAAATGGAAAGTGCAATGAAAGGAATGTTGGCACCGGTTTATGAAGAAGTTGTCATTGGTCAGGCAGAAGTTCGTCAGACTTACAAGGTTAGTAAGGTGGGAACGATTGCCGGATGTATGGTGACGGATGGACATATCACGAAAGATTGCAGTGTGCGTTTGATTCGTGAAGGTGTTGTAATCTATACCGGTAAGTTAGGTTCTCTGCGTCGGTTCCAGAATGATGTGAAAGAAGTTCAAAATGGTTTTGAATGTGGTATGACTATTGAAAACTTTAATGACATCAAAGAAGGAGATTTGATTGAGGCGTATGAAGACCAACAGGTTGAGCCAGAATAACATCAGGTGATAGAATGAAAGTAAAAGCTGAAAAAATTGCCGGAATCATTCAGAAAGAAGTCAGTGAGATCATTCAGTTTGAGCTAAAAGATCCTAAGATTGGCTTTATTACGATTACAGATGTCACGGTAACAAATGATCTCTCGATTGCTAAAATTTATGTATCCTTTCTAGGTCAAAAGGCTAGAGAAGAAGCAGGGATGAAGGCGTTAAATCGCAGTAAAGGATTTATTCGCAGTGCTTTAGCAAAACGTTTAACGATGCGTAAAGTACCAGAGCTTCATTTTCTAATCGATGATGCATTAGAAAGAGGCAATAAGATTGAGAAAATTATTAGTAAGATTAATGAACATTCATAAGCAAGATGCAGTCAACTGTGGCTGCATCTTTTTGTGCGATAGGCAGTCGCTTAATTCAACCATGTACAGGCATGGTTGAATTTTCTTTCTTATTAAGAGATTGTATTTATCAACAGGAAAAGAATAAAACCAGACGAGAAAAATATATCAAGAAATTGAAAGAAGAAGGAATCGAATACTATACACAGGAGAGAATAAAGATTCAGGAGTGAATTTACGATATAGTGGATAACATAAATAGGCATATTGATAAGCCGTATGCCTTAGTAGGGCACGTACGGTTTGATAAGGGGCGGTAGTTTAATGACTATCGCCTACATGCTTTTACAAAAGGTATGCAAGAAGAGACTGTAGGAGAAAACTAGTTCACTATCAGAAGTTACCATGATACAATAGGCTAAAGAAAGGTTTAATTTTATGAGGGAATGGATATGAGACGTAAAGATAGAGAAGTTACTGACGAGAAAAAAATTATGGAGATCATCTCTCAGTGTTATTGTTGTAGATTAGGTTTTATAGATAAGGGAGCAGTCTACATCGTGCCATTAAATTTCGGATTTGAAAAGAAAGCAACAGATTATGTTTTTTATTTTCATAGTGCTATGGAAGGCAGAAAGATTGAGTGTATGAAAACAGGAAATCCTGTTGGATTTGAACTTGATACAAATTATCAGTTACAAGAAGCAAAAAATCCTTGTGCTTATTCAGCAGCTTTTCAAAGTGTTATTGGGACAGGAAAGATTTCTATCTTAACAGATGCAAAAGAGAAAGCATATGCTTTATCGCAAATCATGTATCACAATACTGGAAAAATAGATTGGCAGTTTTCACCTAAAAAGCTTGCTAAGCTGACCGTATTTAAATTGTTGGTAACAGAGTTGAGTTGTAAAGAGCACAAAGCGATTTCTATGCATAACGATAATTTGAATGAAGATAAAAGGATATTGCTCGATCATATCGATGAGATTCATACGACAGAGAAGGGAAGCAAGCGTATCAAAACCAACTTAAAATGAAACGTATCAAATGTTGTCGCGTATTGTAAAGATAAACTCTTGGATAAAAACTGTCAGATTTATCGCATAGGAAAGAACTGGTATGGGGAGATTGATGGGATTAAAATAACAATTAATGCCTATCGTTATACGATTATTACCGCACATGCTATCAAATGATTGAGAAAATTTGAACACTTATTGAAGATATCATACTCGAATAGCGTGTAAAATATGCTATTCTATATTTATGACTTGGTGATGTTCATTATCATGATCATCCTTGCTTATTCATATAATAGCTATCATATGTCAAAAACTTATATAAGTGATTAAAAAAAGGAATGTGTAATATAAGCTGTTCACATTCCAAAAGTTTTTATATTACATGCCTTGAAAATTAAAAGTGAAATCATCACCGTCTTTAATCTTTAAGGCACTGGCAGCATCGCATTGGCCGGAAGCCTGGCAGGATTCATTATTGCTAGATTCATATAGCCACCATGGACCTTTTTGCCAATCCTTCGTTTTAACACCTAGGATGGAAACAATCTTTTTCCCATACGCGCTGTCTTCCATTTCCACCTTTAGCTCATTGGCTTTTTCTAAAAAGTCAGCTAAGGTAGTTACGTGATCTTTGACACTAACGTTTTTATTAAATATTTCTTCGCCTTCTTTATTTACAACGATGTGTAAGGTAATTGTTTCTTGTGAAGCTGATTTCGCTGTTTCACTTATTTCTTTATTCGTACATCCGCTGACAAACAGGATACAGCAGATGGCGAGTAGTTTACATAATTTTCCCATAAGAAGTACTCCTTGTAATTTTTTTTAAAATGGTATGTATAGGCTGATAACAGATCATGCAACAAAAAGCGGATAGACATCCTTGAATACATGATATTTTCAGCCCTGCTAAGATATAAAGTATTGTGATTTTTTTAGATATAAGAAGAAATGGTATCTGGACAAGCTGACCGGTTAGAAAAGATAAACAACCGCATAAGAAACATAGTAACCAATAGTGTTTTTGTAAAAATGGTTTACTTATGCCAATAAACAGACTGTAAAGAGGATAGATCAGACAATACATCATGCTCCAAGGGGTAACGCCTTGCATAGACAAATTCACGATGCTAAATACGATGGCACCTAACACAGCTTGTTTCGTTTCAAAACACATTGCAAAAAGGACAATGGTAAAGGTGATGCATTCCAGATACAGAACAAATGAAAATGATGTAAATACAACCGATTCTATTGCGGCCATAACCGCAATGTAGCATAATTCTTTAGCTTTCATAGGACTTGCTGATAAAGACTTGTTCCGCATTACCTTCTGCTTTGTTTTCATACAGACACATCATAAAAAAGGTATTTGCCAATAAATTCATAAAGTCAAGCAAATGGTGATTTATGGTATGCCCTTCTTTTTGCAATTTCGTTAGGATACGTATAATGGCTTTCGTTTTTGCACGCAAAACATGTAAATATGTTGTACCAAGGCTGCCTACTGGCAAAACAAAATGTTCTATCCTGACAAAATAAAACTCATACATTGCATGAAGACGCATGACCTCCTGCTTTTGTATGGCACATTTACCTCGGATAGAACCATTGGCATGATAGATGAGTGTAACCAGTTCTTGTATATCTTTTCTCTTGATGTGTTTGACATGATGCGCACATACGGCCGTCATACTGGCAAGCTCATCTGTTGCAATTTCATAATCACATAAGCTGCCATCTTCACTTAAAAAGCTATATGCACAATATTCCATACGCATTCTTTTTCACCCTCTCTTTCTTGTGGAGTGTGAAACAGAAAAAAGGAAAAATGATTTGCTTTTTTCTGATCACCCAGCAGATGCATTCATTACAGGCAAGTCTTTCGGCTTAACTTCTTCCTACTTTCCACCTTCTCATGCATAAGCACAATGGTATCTTGGATTTCGTCCATATCACGACTGCTGGGGCAGCGAAAGATTTTCACTTTCTTCCTTATTGAGTATGTATACACCTGTAATATTCATTTTCAATTGTTCTATCTCATTATAGCTTTTTTTTCTATATTATGTCTAGTCAGAAGTGTGATATAATGTATAAATAAATTAAAAAATACTATGGGGTGATGCAATGAAAATGGATTGGAAGAAGGATAATCTTGTACATATAGCAAATTCGCTACGTGCCTATTATCATTTGCCGCTGTTTCATAAAAGTGATGAGCAATTAGATCAATGGTTACTGGAAAGAAAACCCGAACAAATCATTGTATTATTGATCGATGGCTTAGGAAAGTATCAGATAGAGCAACTGGCTAAAGCAAAAGGTTTTCTTAAACAACATTGTAAACGATATGTGGAAACTGTGTTTCCGCCGACAACTGCGGCGGCGACAACTTCTTTTTTAAGTGGGAAATACCCATGTGAACATGGATGGCTTGGCTGGCAACAGTATTTTGAAGAAATCGATGAGCATTTGGTCATGTTTTTGAATCGTTCTTATTATCAGAAAAAGCCTTATTGGCAGCCTCATTATACATATGAGCATGTAGCGGTGAATTCCCTTGTGCAAGACTGCTTAGCAAATGGTATTTTGGCAACAGAAATCTATCCGGCTTTTCGCAAAGGAGGAGTACACAGTTTCAAGGAGATGTGTCAGCGTATCGTCAAAGAGAGTCAATCACAGCGTGCTCCGTGTATCTATGCGTATTGGGATGAATTTGACGATTGCATGCATCACTATGGGGTACATGCAGTCGAAAGCAAAGCGATGCTAGAAAACTACGATGAGCTCATGGCACACTATTTTCCATCATTATCCGCTAAAAGTGCTCTTTTGATTATCGCTGATCATGGACAGATAGATGTTACATGTCATTGTATGGTTCAAGACGAGCAATTGATGAGATGTTTACGACGATTACCGTCATTAGAAGGAAGAGCTCTCAGCTTTTCTATTCAAGATGGCAAGCATCAGATGTTTAAAGAACACTTTCAGGAAAAGTATGGAAATAGCTTTATATTACTTAGCAAAACAGAAGTGCTACAGGAGCATATCTTTGGCGAAGGAAACAACCATCCGCTCTTTACGTCTTTTGTAGGTGATTATCTTGCTATCGCAATCGGTGATGAACAACTGATTTATGATGATAGCTATGCGGTAAAGGGAAGTCATGCTGGTTATACAAAGGAAGAAAGAATGATTCCGATTATTTGTTTTCAAAGGGAAGATGAAGCTAAGAAATAGCATAGAAAAACAGCTGTATTAGGACACGGCGTCTTTAAGCAGCTGTTTGTAATTTAAAGTTGTAAAACGATACCAGCTAAGGCACATCCACATAGCAAGGCAATGGGATGAAGCTTAGGGAATTTACGGGACAAGCACAATACCACAATGAACATGATAAGAGGTACATATTGAATTGTGTCAAGGAAGGTTTGGAAATGAAATTCCTCGTTTTTAAACATGGTTGTCATAAAGATTCCTAAGCCGGCAGATGCAATCATGGCAGTGACTGCCGGTCGTAAACCATAAAATCCATGTTGAATGATAGCACTATCTTTAAATTTCTTTAAAAAGTGTGCAATGATACAAATAATGATAATACTAGGTGCTACTAAAGCAAGCGTAGTTAAAATACCACCAAGCATGCTGTCAGTTACATGATATCCAACATAGGTTGCCATATTGACGCCCATTGCACCAGGTGTTGCTTCAGATACAGCAATCATATTTGCAAGCATTTCGCTGGTAAACCAATGATATTTGCCTATGAGTTCAAATAGAAAAGGAACTGTTGCCAGGCCTCCACCTACAGCGAATAGACCGGTTTTGAAAAATTCAATCAATAACGCAAGATAAACACTCATGAGGATTTTACCTCCTTTTTGGCTTTATATAGCTGAATGCCAATACCAAGACAAGCTGCTGTGATGATGATTACTATAGTTGGTATCAACTGCAAAAACGCTAGTAATAAAGCCAGACAAAAAATCAAAGCACCTGTGAAATCTTTAACTCCGGACTTAAACAATTTGATAACGGCATTCAAAACCAATACGCAAACAGCAACACGAATACCTCCAAGTGCATGCTGTACAATTGCTAAATCGGAAAAGTTCTGCAACAGCGTAGCAATTAATAAGATGATTACAATCGAAGGGAATATCACACCCAAAGTTGCAAAGATACCGCCGATAATGCCTTTTTTGTAATAGCCGATAAAGGTAGCGGTATTTACGGCAATGATACCGGGTGTACATTGTCCTACGGCATAATAATCCATAATCTCTTCTTCTGTTGCCCAATGCTTTTTTTCAACAACTTCACGTTGAATAAGCGGTAGCATTGCATAGCCACCTCCAAACGTAAAGGCCCCAATTTTAGCAAAGGAGTAAAACAACTCCCAATATTCTTTCATATCGTTCACCTCAAATTCATACGAATTTCATTATACGAAATCAAAGTTCATTTGACAACTCATTCTGCATAAGAAAATACGAAATTGAAATAAAATACGAAAGGTTAACGCAAGGAGCAGAAATCATGAATGAAAAACGTAAAAATCACTACGACACGTTGAAAAAAACTGCTATAATGATGAAGAAGAAAAGGGGTTGAAGTTTTATGTTTGATGTACATCATCAGGTGTATGCATCCAATCGCTATCCGGTAATAGCGAGGAATGGGATGGTTTGTACAGGTCACAATTTAGCAAGTGCTGCTGGCTTAGAAATGTTGCGTAAAGGCGGGAATGCAATAGATGCAGCTATTGCGACAGCGGCTGCATTAACAGTCGTAGAACCAACAGCGAATGGATTAGGCTCAGATGCCTTTGCTATCGTATGGTTTAAAAATAAAATGTATGGTTTAAATTCTTCCGGCCGCTCGCCACAAGGAATCACCATTGAAAAAGTAAAAGATCTTCATGGAAATATTTCACGCATGCCTACGGATGGATGGACACCAGTAACCGTACCTGGGGCAGTCAAAGCCTGGACAGAATTGCATGCACGTTTTGGCGTTTTACCATTTAAAGAAGTATTAGAACCAGCTATTCGTTATGCAAGAGATGGGTTTCCCTTAACACCAGAAATTTCTCGCATGTGGAAACAGGCATGTGAACGATTCAAAAGTCATCGAAATGAAGATGCTTTTCAAGAATGGTTTGCCACTTTTCATAAAGAAGGAGTATCACTAGAGCCTGGATCCATCATGGTGTTAAAACATCATGCGAGAAGTCTGCAAATGATTGCCGATTCAAAAGGGAAAGCCTTCTATGAAGGAGAATTAGCAAAAGCGATAGAT
The DNA here is from genome assembly GCF_964249515.1 of Eubacterium sp. 3_1_31. NCBI lineage: Bacteria > Bacillati > Bacillota > Clostridia > Eubacteriales > Eubacteriaceae > Eubacterium > Eubacterium sp. 3_1_31. Next base: position 42,169 of record NZ_CAXUBY010000001.1, on the reverse strand, counting down.
GCTGACAGCAAAAAGCATCATGGTTTTTTACGATATGAAGATTTAGCAGCACATGAGGTTCTCTGGCAAGAACCGTTGCATGTACATTATCATGATCATGATATATGGGAATTACCGCCAAACGGTCAAGGAATCGTCGCCTTACATGCACTGAATACGTTAAAAGAATTTCATTTCGAAAAACGTGATGAAAAAATGTTTCATCATCAATTTGAAGCTATGAAAATGGCCTTTGCCGATGGCATGGCGACAATCAGTGATCCTAGGGCTGCACATCCCGATGTCTTAAGGATGATTGATGCATCATTTGGTAAGATGAGGGCAAGTCAGATACAGGAGCAGGCGTTAATGCCGCAAGTAGCTATGCCTTATAAAAGTGGTACTGTCTATTTATGTACGGCTGATTGTGAGGGGAATATGGTGTCTTTCATCCAATCCAATTACATGGGCTTTGGCAGTGGAATCGTTGTCAAAGATACTGGTATCGCTTTACAAAATCGTGGTGCTGATTTTTCTTTATGTGAAACTGATGTCAATGTATTGCGGCCACAAAAACGAAGTTATCATACGATTATTCCCGGCTTTATTACACGAAATGGAAAAGCCTTAGGTCCCTTTGGCGTTATGGGGGGCTATATGCAGCCTCAAGGACATGTACAAGTGGCAATGAACCTGATTGATTTTCATTTAAATCCACAAATGGCATTGGATGCGCCTCGTTGGCAATGGATCAAGGATAAAACTTTCCGGGTTGAAAAAAGCTTTGATGCTACGATCATTGACGCTCTACGCAAACGTGGACACCAAATTTGTGTGGAAGAAGAGGTGTCAAGTTTTGGACGTGGACAAATGATTATGCGCATGGAGAATGGGGTGTATGTCGGTGGCTGTGAATCACGTACTGATAGCAATATTGCCTGCTATTAAAAAAGTATCGCACGATACTTTTTTATTTTAGATGCTGATAGAAGAAAATAGCCAGTTGTGTGCGATCACGCAATCCTAATTTATCTAAAAGGTTACTTAAATAATTACGCACCGTACCTTCACTAAGAAACAAGGTCTCAGCAATTTCTTTATTATTCAATCCATTAGCTACTAAAGAAATAAACTGTTGCTCACGATCATTTAGATCATATTGCTCTTTTGCTGTATCTCTATTATTTAGTAAATCAGGTAATTTTTCAATAATTTCAGTATTAAAGACGTTTTGGTTAGCATAAACGGCTTCTAAAGCAGATACGATGCTATCAAAATTTTGTTTCAGAATATAGCCTTTCACACCTAGCTTTAAAGCTTTTACGATATATTCATCATCACTAAAGGTCGTCAGAAATAAAATACGCGCTTGTGGGAATTCTTTTAAAATAGCTTCACTAGCTTCTACGCCATTCATCTTTTCCATTCGGATATCCATTAACAATACATCGCTTTGATATTGTCGGTATAACGCTATTGCTTCCTCACCGCTATTCCCAATAGCATCTACTTGTATGTTTTTAGCTTCTAAAATAGTTTTTAATGAACTGCATACCAGTGCATCATCATCAACAATTAATATTCTCATGCGCTATTTCCTCCTTTGGCAAAGTAATAAAAAGACAAAATCCTTGTTCTGTTTGAATGTTTAAAAAGCCATGCATGGTTTCCACGCGTTCGCGGATGTTTTTTAAACCAATCCCCGTATCTTGTTTTTTGATAGAAGTCCCATTGTCGGTTAAGATAAGCTGATAAAACGTAGGTTGTTCTCGAAGAGTAACGGTAAAGACAGTTGCGTTGGAATGTTTCATGGTATTGTTCATACATTCTTTTACGATAGCTAAGATATGATAAATCATTTCTTGTGACATGGAATGTGTTACATCATATACGAAATTTCCCTTACAAAAGGTGAAATTTTGTATCAGTGTTTGTAGTGCCGCTTGAAGATCCAATGCATCATCATGGAGATTATGAACGCTGCTTCGTATACTGTCCATGCTGGTAGAAATGGTTGAGCGAAGATTTGTTAATGGTTCTTGTAACTCTTCTTGCGTAAAGATGGCTTGGATAGCGCCAATTTGTAACAAGGCACTGCTGAGAAGATGCCCCACATTGTCATGTATTTCACGAGCAATGCGATTGCGCTCATTTAAGGTGGCAATGCGTACTTCTTGTTCTTGTTGAATTAACAAATTTTTGTTTTTCTCACTTAAGATCATCGCTAGTTCACGTGATGTATCACGCTGTTTTTTATAATCCTGTTCCAATTGCTGCTGCGAAAGTGTTTGTTGTTTTAATAACAAAGAAAACAGCATGGCTAATAACCATAATAAATCAAATCCAAGATAATGAAAATTCAAATGAAAGATCATGGGTAACAAATAGAGCAATACGCATGGAATGTTTAATTCTTTTTGTTTCCATAGCGGAGCATTATAAAATAAAAGTGGGAGCGTATAAAAAAAAGCCCTATTCCATACAGTTAAAATCAAATAGCATAAACGTAATAAAGATGTCCATCTTTTATCTGAATATAAATAAGAGGTTGCCGCTAAAATGATAGCACAAAGAAGTGCTGTGGTTGTAGAAACATCAATCTCTTCAAATATGAGAAATAAAACAGATATAAAGAGTAGCAATAGATCGTTTAATAAGATATTCATGATGATCCTCCGATATACTATGATTTTAGCATGCTTTTTTATTAGTTACAAATGAAAATATGACATCTGTCATATGCGGTTGTGAAGATATACACTGTTTTTGCGCATGAAACTTTCGTATACTGTAGCTATGCAAAGGGAGGAATCACATATGATCATAGAAGTAAGAAACCTAGTAAAACGTTATAAGGATGTTATTGCGTTAGATCATTTTAATATGCAAGTAGAAGAAGGTGAAATTTTAGGGTTATTAGGCCCAAATGGCAGTGGTAAGACAACAGCTATTAACTGCATGCTATCTTTGTTGAGTTTTGATAAAGGTGAGATTAAAATATTTGATAAAGAAATGACACCAGATGCTTATGATAGTAAAAAAGATATTGGTATCATTCCGCAAAATGTAGCAGTTTTTCATGAATTAAATGTCCAGGATAATGTTGATTATTTCTGTGGACTATATATACGTGATAAAGCAAAACGCAAAAAATTAGTTGATGAAGCGATTGCTTTTGTGGCGTTAGATGAATATCGTAAGTTTAAACCAGGAAAATTAAGTGGAGGATTATTACGACGTTTGAATATTGCTTGTGGTATTGCACATAAGCCAAAGCTGATCTTTATGGATGAGCCGACCGTAGCCGTAGATCCGCAAAGTCGTAATGCTATCTTAGAAGGAATACGCCGCTTAAACAACGAAGGAGCGACAATCGTTTATACTTCTCATTATATGGAAGAGGTAGAAGAACTATGTAATCGTATCATCATTATGGATAAAGGCAAAATGATTGCCAGTGGCAGTAAGGAAGAATTAAAGGCGAATATCATGTTGAAAGAAAAAGTAGAAGTGGAACAGGTGACCATATCGCTAAGACAGATAGAAGAGATAAAGGGTATAGCAAATGTATACGATGTTTCTTATCATTCGCATACACTGCAGGTGAAATTTATGGAGGGTAAGCGGAATATGCTGAATCTGATGGATTATTTTGCTCAAGAGGATATCAGCTATGGAAAAGTTTATTCGCAAACACCAACGCTAAATGATGTTTTCCTGGAAATCACAGGCAAACAGTTGCGTGATTAGGAGGGAAGCTTATGTTGCATATCTTAAAATACCGGGCAAAGTGTATGTTCATGAATCGGCCTTTGATGTTTTGGACATTGCTTTTTCCACTTATCTTGACAACGCTATTTGGAGCGGTGTTGCGTCATGCATATGACCTAACAACATTTGAAACAATTTCCATTGCGATGATTGATAATACTGCTTATCAAAAGAATACCACCTTGCAAAAGACACTCAAATCCTTGCGAATGGAAGATACGCCAATGTTTAAGGTGCAGGAAGTCTCAACAAAAAAAGGAAAACAATTACTGCAAAAGGGCGATGTAGACGCGATGATCACGATTGGTGATGAAACAACCATCTTAGTTAAAGAAACCGGAATCAAACAGACGATGACACAAAATTTCTTTGATGAATATACCCAAAATGAGCATATGGCCATGCAGCTGTTAGCAGCCGGCAGTACCCCAGAACAACTTATGCAGACGTTTACCAATACGCATGATTTTATCAAAACAAACAATGAGGAAAATACGAATCTATCCTGTATCTTCTTTTATACTTTATTAGCGATGAATGCATTATTTGGAGGCTATTGGGCAATTAATTCCATGTATTCCTTGCAGGCAAATCAAAGCACTACGGCTGCTCGTATAGCAATTGCACCAACACATAAAGGATTAAATTTGTTTATTGATCTCTTTTTAAACATTGTCTTTCAAATGACCATTCTAAGCATCGTTTTCTTCTATATGTATACGATCTTACAAGTGGATTTTGGTAACCAATTAGGTTTTGTTGTCTTGGCCATCTTTATGGGTGTTCTTGCCGGCAATGGTTTAGGACTGTTAATTGGAATTTTATTACCTCAAAAAGATATAGGAACCAAAACCGGTGTTTTGACCTCTATTACTATGTTGGGAAGTTTTCTGGCAGGTATGATGATGGTTCAGATGAAATATCTGGTTCAGGTACATGCTCCTATCTTGGCATATATTAATCCTGTTAACATGGTTACGGATGCCTTATATTCGTTATATTATTATGGAGTAGGTGAACGCTATTATCTGAATCTGTTTTCTTTATTGATATTCTCTCTGTTATGTTATCTCATCTGTTATCGTTCTTTGCGTAAAACACGCTATCAGAGTTTGGGGGTGCAGTAAATGAATATCGTGAAATTATACTTCAAAATCGTTTATGATAAAAAAACAAGCATTTTGACGTATCTGGTTATCTTTACGGTTGTTTTTGGTTTGTTTACAGCCTATATGCAAACGAATAATAGTATGCCAGACGCTTATGAGAGTGTGAAAACGAACATTGCCTTCATTGATCATGATCAATCTGCTGAAAGTGCCCTACTAAAGGAGTATCTGCATGAGAAGACAGAAATAAAGCAGGTAGGCAGCAGCACTTCTGAAATACAAGATGCTTTGTTTTATGATGAGGTAGATACGGTTGTGCAGGTGCCCAAGGGATTTGGTCATGCTTTTCGCAAAGGGAAAGAAAATTTACTAGATGTTGCACAACGGCCTGACAGTGCGCAGGGAATGATGTTAAAACAACAGATGAATGCTTATTTGCAACGGGTGTACACATATCAAGCACAGTTTCCGAATGAAACCTTAACACAAATAAAACAGCGGGCAGATGCAGATTTAAAAGTCAAAAGTAAAATGCAACTATCAAGTGGTGAACGCATAAATATGAAAGTGGTCACAAGAGGCATGTACTTTAATTATATGTCTTATGTGCTATTGGCTATCATATTAATGGTTGTTGGTTTAACCATGCATAGTGTATATCGTTCAGAAATCTTGAAACGAAACAGTGTATCACCTACTTCCAGTTTGCATATGAATTCCTTTTTAGTGTTATCGAATATTTTGTTTGGTATTATAATATGGCTTATCATGATCGTTGTTATCTTTATCTTTAATGGAGATGTCATGATGAATACTAGTGGTATGTTATTGTTACTGAACTCATTACTATTTGCTATTATGACGGTAACATTAGCATTTATGTTTTCAGCGCTTACGTGTACCGTGCGCTATGTAGAAGATGTGATGAATGGCATTAGCAATGTTGTATCGTTAGGGTTCAGTTTCCTAGGAGGAGCTTTTGTGCCCCAGCATTTGATTCCTAGTGGCATTCTCACGTTTGCGAAGCTATTACCTTCGTATTGGTATGTGAACTTAAATGATGCTTTGACTTCGCAAATGCAGGTGGATACAGGGACTTGGACGAAAGTGTGGCAGACATATGGTGTCTTATCATTATTTGCTGTTACTTTCTTCCTTATTGGTCTTGTCATCATGCGTAAACATCGATCACAAGATGAGTTTGTTGATAATAATAAAGCATAAATGAGAAAACAGCCGTTGTAACAAGACACGGCTGTTTTCCATTCCTCGTAAATCATATTATTTTAGAATCTAGACAAAGAAGAGCGATGAGAAGTGTTTGAAATCAAGAGTGAAAACAAGAAACCTTTCAGTTTATTTACCTATATTGATGATGCGTTGTTTTAATTTAAAGTAATGGGAGAAGCGAAAGAAGAAATCCATAACAAATGGGATTGCGGCAATACCGCCGATTGTACAAAGGAATGGCAGATAGTCTAAGCGAACCAAGGAGAATAGGCTAGGGAAGAAGACAATGCCAAGGATAAAGAAGATGGACATTGAGGTAAAGATGATAAAACGTTTTCGTGTAAATGGAATACAGACACGATATAATACAATAATGCCATTTGCTCCCGTTAACAACACACACATCGTTGACATCTCATCTGGTGTAAGCGGCATGAGTAAAGATAGGATATTAACATAAATGATACTTAAGACAACACATAAAGCTCCTGGCAATGCGCGTCCTAAGACATTTAATAAAAAGTTGCCTTTCACTTTGGCATGATTGGCTTCTAAAGCTAAGAAGAAAGAAGGGATCCCAATCGTCAAAGAAGAAATTAAGGTCAGTTGAATCGGTTCAAATGGATAACGTTGGATAAAGAACAGTGTCAGAATACTGAGGATGGTTGAAAAGGTCGTTTTTACTAGAAATAAGGATGCTGCACGTTGTATATTGTTAATGACACGTCTTCCTTCATCAACGATCACGGGCATATTAGCAAAATTATTATCAAGCAGAACAAGGTTGGCTATGTTTTTTGCTGCCTCACTACCTTGTGCTACGGAAATGCTACAGTCAGCTTCTTTTAACGCCATAACATCATTCACACCATCACCAATCATGGCAGTAACATGTCCTTGCTCTTTTAAAGCTTTGATCATCAGCTTTTTCTGCATTGGGCTAACGCGTCCAAAAACCGTGTATGTTTTTACCGCATCAAATATCTCCTCATCCGACAGGGTAGATACATCAATATATTTATCATAGTTTTTTAAATGTGCCTTATGAGCAATTTCGTGAACAGTGCGCGGATCATCACCGCTGATAATCTTTACATCAACACCTTGTGAAAGAAAATAATCCAAAGTTTTTGGTGCTTCTTCACGAATCGGATCACTCAAGATAAGCAGTGCTATTATCGTATTATTTTTATCAATACGTTCTTCTTCAATGGCAACATCACTATGTGCCAACACTAAGACACGATTTCCCAAACTTGCCTGTTCGGCTATTTCTTTTTGTAATGCAGCGTTTTGGTTTCCATTAACAAATTCATAGGCACCTAACACATATGTGCCATTTTCTTTAAATGTGACAGCACTCAGCTTACGTGCACTGGAAAAAGATAATTTTTCAATACATGTAAAGGTGTTACTTTTCCCTTTGATATATTTGCGAATTGCCATAGCAGTTGAATTGTCATCGTCTAAAACTTCCATCATATTTGCTAAAATATCTTCCGCAGCATAGGGATGCTTCGCATAGGAAATGATGGATTCTACGCGCATGTTACCCTCTGTAATGGTGCCGGTTTTGTCTAAACATAAGGTATCAACGCGAGCCAGTGTTTCTATGCAATACAATTCTTGTACTAAGGTCTTACGTTTTGCTAGATTTATAGAGCCAACAGCTAGGGCAACACTCGTCAAAAGTACTAAGCCTTCTGGAATCATTCCTAATAATGCTGCCACAGTAGAAACAACGGCATCTGCAAACGGAGTTTTTGTAATAAACAATTGTTTGCTAAATAATAATATACCGATGGGGATAATGGCGATACCAATCGTTTTGATGATAAAGTTAATTGAATCACGAAGCTGCGATTTATGCTTTTTAAATGTCTTAGCATCTGCCATGATGGTTTGCGCATAATTGTCTTTGCCTACATGGTGTATTTGTACCTTTGCATTTCCACTAACGACAAAGCTTCCTGAATATAAGGAATCTCCAACATTCTTAAGGATAATATCTGATTCTCCGGTCACTAAGGATTCATTTACCTCTAATTTGCCTTCACGAATGATAGCATCCGCACACACTTGTGATCCAGTATGTAAATAGGTAATATCATCAAGCACCAGATCGTCCATATGCAATTCCTTCAATTCACCATCACGTAAAACACGAATATACGGTTGTGTGATTAAAGAAAGTTTATCCAAAACACGCTTGGCACGAATTTCTTGTAGAATCCCAATGACTAAATTAGAGAGAACTACACCGAGAAATAACAAATTTTTATAAGAACCGATGAAAATGATCATTCCGGCAAGTATCGCATTGATGAGATTGAAAAGGGTAAACAGGTTATCCTTAAAGATTTCCTGATAACTTTTAGTGATACGATCATTTTGTACATTTACATACCCTGCTGCAACACGTTTAGCAACTTGCTCATGAGAAAGACCATGTTGTAAATCGACGGTTTCTTCTGCATGCTTTACTTCTGTCATGCAATCACCTCGCTTATCATTATTATAACAAACTTCTTTTTAAAATACTCTTACGCTTTCGTAATTTTACCCGAACTTTTCATTAAGAAATCTAAAGAATAGCAAAATAAGAGCATTCATATCAGTTTGTACATGCTTTTAAGACTTGTTGGGAAGGGGAAAAGCATGCTATACTAATCAAGCAAAAGATGTTATAGAAAGTAATGAATAATGGAGGAATGGTATGAGTATTGTGAATGTATCCCATGTATCTCATAGCTTTGGCGGGCGACAAATTTTAGAGGATGTATCATTTCGTTTGTTGAATGGAGAACATGTTGGATTAATTGGGGCAAATGGCGAAGGAAAATCAACCTTTTTGAATATCTTAACAGGCAAGCTAGTTCCCGAAGAGGGAACAGTAGAATGGTGCAATCGTATTACCGTAGGCTATTTGGATCAACATACGGTTTTAACAAAAGGGAAGAGCATACAGAATGTTTTACAGGATGCCTTTGCACATTTGTTTGATTTAGAGCAGGAAATGATGAACCTGTATGAAAAAATGAGCGATTGCAGCGATACAGAAATGGAAGCATATATGCAAGAAGTCGGTGAATTACAGGATATTTTAGAACATAGCGGTTTTTATATGATAGATACGAAGATTAATGAGGTTGCTCAAGGTCTGGGGTTAATGGATATCGGCTTAGAAAAAGATGTATCCATGTTATCTGGTGGTCAACGTTCTAAAGTCTTATTATGCAAATTATTGCTAGAAAATCCGATGATTCTAATTTTAGATGAACCAACCAATTATTTGGATGAAAATCACATACAATGGTTAACCAATTTTCTTTGCAATTATGAAAATGCCTTTATTTTAGTTTCTCATGATATCCCATTCTTGAATCAGGTTGTCAATATTATCTATCATGTCGAAAATTGCGTTTTAACACGATATGTGGGGGATTATGACTATTTCCTTGAACAACATGCCTTAAAAAAACGGCAATTAGAAGCTGCTTATCGCAAGCAGCAAAAAGAAATTGAAGATCTTGAAGATTTCATTGCACGCAATAAAGCCAGAGTAGCAACTAGAAATATGGCACATTCGCGCCAGAAGAAATTAGATAAGATGGATATTATCACAAAGCCAAAAGAAAAGGTAAAACCGGTATTTGGTTTTCAACCATCACGTACCACTGGACGAATCGTTTTTGAAACAAATGCGTTGGTTATCGGTTATGGGGAACCATTATGTCGTCCGTTGCATCTAAACTTTGAACGTAATAAAAAAATCGCAATCAAGGGAGTCAATGGATTAGGCAAAACGACATTGTTAAAAACTTTATTAGGATTACTACCGCCAGTATCAGGGAATGTAGAAGTAGATCCATTTGCGGAAATTGGCTTTTTTGAGCAGGAAGAAGTCGCTACAGGTATCAGTGCATTGGACTATTTTTGGCAAGAATATCCGGCATATACAAATGGAGAAGTACGTGCTGCTTTAGCTAAATGTGGTTTAACGACAGATCATATCGAATCTGGTATGTGTGTGTTGAGCGGTGGTGAACAAGCAAAGGTACGTCTGTGTATATTGATGAATCGTCCTTGTAATGTTTTGGTACTTGATGAGCCGACCAATCATTTGGATGTTGATGCAAAGGAAGAATTAAAACGTGCGTTAAAGGAATATCATCAAAGTGTTTTATTAGTTTCTCATGATCCAGATTTTTACGAAGATCTGGTAGATGAAGTTTGGAATTTGGAAGATTGGACAACGAAAATATTATAGATCATGGAAGTGACTTATTTGATGATGCAGCTTTAGATGGAAGCATGAAAATATATGAAAGAGGGATAACATGAGTGTTGATGTATGTTTGAAACAAAAAGGATTTTTCAAAAAGGCAATTTCATTATCAGATATTACGAATGGACAGTTTGCTTATGGTACTTCGGAAAGTTGGATATTAGTTCCTGATAAAATATCAAATGATATGATCTTATATGATCCAAAGCATATTGCCAGAGGTATTTCTCTGGTTTGGGATGAAAAGGATAGCGCTTGCCTAAGATTAAGTCTGTTGCTACCTACTGCGCGCGAAGAAGTGGATATGTTTTATGATATCATTGCGCGTATAGCAAAGCTTTGGAAATTAAAAAAATATGAGCAGGATGGTGTTGAACAGAAAACTAGTGATCTTGCTGATATGAGAGAAAATATTAAGATTTTTTCCAATGAGTGCCTGCGTGATTTTTTAGCTAAGCATACGGATGGCTGTTTCTTTAGCGCCTTACATCCAATATATTATGATGAGCAAGATTTGGAAGAGATGCAAATCAATTTTGCTGCTTTTCTGCATCATCGCCAAAGCAGAGATTTATATTATGCTAGACCACATATTTATCAGAAAACAGATGGCGGCTATTTGGGTGTTTATACATTAACAAACGATGTAGATTCCATTCTTCCTTTAGAACCGATTGTTCCCTTTCAGATGCGTGATGCAGAAACCAATGAGGAATTAGAAGTACATGAATGGTATTTATCCATGTATCATTATGAAGAAGAACGTTTTATGGGACAGCTTCCTTATGAAACAGCTGTTAAAGTACTTCAATTAGAAGAACAGGAACGCTATGATGCCAAGACGAGAGTGTTGTATGGCAAATCAGCTGAAGAAATGCAATCCCTTATTGATGCCTATGGTATAGCTATGAAAAGATAGTTACATTTAAAAAGTGGTATTTGAGAAGTTTGTACAAATATCACTTTTTTTGACTTAAAAGTTTCGGAATGTTCAACATCATTTTCTTGTACTATCTCATGGGAAAAAGTAAAAGGTATGAGGTTTTATGAGAAAGTTATTAAAAAAAAACGAAACCGTGAAAAGGCTCGTTTTACAACCATGATATCTTATTTTCTGTTCCGTCGGCGATTTTTTTAATATTAGAGCGATGACGATAAATCACCAAAATCGTCAATAACCAGCTGGCAATGATAATTTCAATACTACTATCAAATTGCCTATATGTAATGTAAAGACTACTGATAAGTGCAGCCATCATGCTAGACAACGATACCATTTTACTTAGATATAAAACAACAAGGAAAAAGAGAAAAGGAATGATGACATACCAAGCACTTTGAAAGGTAAAGATAGAAGTGCTTAATAAAAAGCCAAACATGGTTGCCACTGCCTTGCCACCACGAAATCCTGCAAAAATAGGATAACAATGTCCAAATGCAGCAGCAAAACCGGCCCAAATACTAGCTTCGCGATCGAAGTATGATACTATGCCAACCGCAACGACAACTTTTAGGACATCGCAAGCAATGACAGAGATGCCTGCTTTTTTACCAAGTACACGTCCTGCATTGGTACCACCTAAATTCCCACTACCATAGTTTCTTACATCTGTTTTATAAAAGAGTTTCCCAATAATCAAAGCAAATGGCAGGGAACCAAGCAAATATCCTAATAAAATATATAAGATCCAATACATATTCATAATGTCACCTCAATAACTTTCTATATGCGTTTATTTTATCATCATTTACGTTATGAGAAAAGAAAAAGCCGAAAATTAAACGACACTTTTTAAAAAATTCGTATATAATTAGAATGTTGTTTAGTAAATACCATGAGTTTTGTTTGCGTTCAGTATGAGAATTTGATAAACTAAACAAGGTAAATTTAAGAAATAAGAGAGGAAGAGGTGATTGTATGGCAGAGAAGACATATGATGGAAGCAGCATACAGATTCTGGATGGACTTGATGCCGTACGGAAACGTCCCGGTATGTACATAGGCTCTACGGATGGTAGAGGTTTGCATCATTTGGTTTGGGAAATTGTCGATAACTCCATTGATGAAGCATTAAACGGCTTTGGAGAAACTATAAAGATAACGATTGAAAAAGATGGTGTGATCTGTGTGGAAGATGAAGGTCGCGGTATGCCGGTGGATATGCATGTGAGTGGAGTACCTACCTTACAGGTCATCCATACCGTCTTGCACGCCGGTGGTAAATTTAGCTCACAGGGTGGCTATAAGACAAGTGGTGGTTTACATGGTGTAGGTGCCAGTGTAGTAAATGCATTGTGTTCTTGGATGGAAGTCAGTGTTTATCGTGATGGCAAGATCTATCAGATGCGTTTTGAAAATGGCGGCAAGAAAATCGGGAAATTAGAAGTAATTGGGAAAACGAATAAAACAGGCAGTAAAACACGTTTTATGCCAGATAAGAAAATTTTCTCGACAACGCGTTTTTCTTTCTCACAGATTGCCGAACGTGCACAAGAAGATGCGTTCCTTTTAGAAGGTCTGCGTTTAGTGGTGAGAGATGAACGTGAAGGTAAAGAACGTGAAGAAGTCTATCATTATGAAGAAGGTCTGGTCGCTTTCATGGAATATTTACATGAAGATAAACAAACCTTCCATAAACCAGTTGCCTTTAGCGGAGAGGTGAATGGGATTAAGGTAGATTGTGCATTTCAATATACGGATGAATATCAGGAAAATATCTTTTCTTTTGTTAATATCGTGCGTACAAAGGATGGCGGTACCCATGAAACTGGGGCACGTAATGCCTTTACAAAAGTATTCAATGATTATGCAAGAAGAAATGGCTTATTAAAAGAAAAAGAAAAGAATTTTGAAGGCAGCGATGTCCGTGAGGGATTAACGATTATTTTATCTTTAGGCATACCGGAAAATCTGCTGCAATTTGAGGGACAGACCAAAGGTAAATTAGGAACACCGGAGGCGAAAAATGCGGTAGATTCCATTGTCAGTGAGAAATTAAACTTTTTCTTAGAAGAAAATAAAGAGCTTGCGACAACCTTGATCAAAAAAATGCAGCGTGCCAGCACAGCACGTGAAGCAGCTCGTAAAGCACGTGAGGATGCCCGTAAGGGAAAATCCAAAGGGAAGAGTGAAAAGATCCTTTCCGGTAAATTGGCCAGCGCACAATCCAAGGATGCTCGCAAAAAGGAATTATACCTAGTCGAAGGTGATTCTGCCGGAGGCAGTGCGAAGCAGGGAAGAGATTCTAAATATCAGGCAATCTTACCTTTACGAGGTAAGGTATTAAATACAGAAAAAGCAAGTATTACCAATATTGAAAAGAATGAAGAGTTAAATACGATCATTCATGCCTTAGGTGCCGGTGTTGGGGCAAATTTCCATGCGGAAGATTCCAATTATCATAAAGTTATCATCATGACCGATGCCGATGATGATGGTGCACATATTCAGATTTTGTTACTGACCTTCTTTTATCGCTATATGCGTGAATTGATTGAAAAAGGAATGGTATACATTGCTATGCCACCTTTATACAAATTACAAAAGGGAAAAGAAATGCGTTATGCATGGACAGATGAAGAATTAGATCAGCTGCGTAAGAACTTTCCCAAAGGCTATACATTACAGCGTTACAAAGGTCTTGGTGAGATGAATGCCGATCAGCTTTGGGATACGACCATGTGTCCGGAAACTAGAACCCTAATTCAGGTAAGCATTGAAGATGCGGTCGTGGCTGAAAAGCGCGTTTCCGTATTGATGGGAGATAAAGCAAATCTACGCCGTGACTGGATTGAGGAAAATGTTTCCTTTACCCTGGAAGATAATTATCAAGTGGAGGTGCATAACCGATGAAGAAAAAAACAGTAGAAGAAGCTGTTGATCATGCGAATGTTCTGACATCTCCTTTAGAAGAAATTATGGGGGATCGCTTTGGTCGCTATTCAAAATATATTATTCAGGAACGTGCTCTGCCAGATGCACGTGATGGCTTAAAACCTGTACAACGCAGGATTCTTTATGCTATGTTTGTGGATGGCAATACATGGGATAAGGCCTATCGAAAAAGTGCGAAGACCGTTGGTTTGGTTATTGGTAATTACCATCCTCATGGGGATTCTTCGGTATATGATGCGATGGTGCGTATGTCACAAGATTGGAAAATTCGTACACCCCAGATTGATATGCAGGGGAACAATGGTTCTATTGATGATGACCCGGCAGCGGCTATGCGTTATACCGAAGCGCGTTTAGGTAAGATCAGTGAATATCTGCTGCAAGATATTGATAAGGATACTGTTAGCTGGGCTCCTAATTTTGATGATACAGCAATGGAACCTACCGTATTGCCTGCTCGCTATCCCAACCTTTTAGTAAATGGGATTACCGGTATCGCAGCCGGTTATGCGACCAATATTCCACCTCATAACTTAGGAGAGTGTATTGATGCCAGCATATATCGCATTCAACATCCAGATTGCACATTGGATGATTTGATGGAATTTGTACAAGGCCCTGATTTTCCTACCGGAGGTATCGTGCAGGGATTAGATGGTATCAAAGATGCCTTTACAAGTGGTAAAGGACGTATCATGGTGCGCAGTAAGGTATCGATAGAGCAAACAAAGACGGTACAACAGATTGTTGTGCATGAAATTCCTTATGAAGTTGTCAAAAGCAACATGGTAAAAAAGATTGATGACATTCGATTGAATAAAAAAATTGATGGTATCTTAGATGTTCGTGATGAAAGTGATCGTAATGGATTACGAGTCGTCATTGATTTGAAAAAGGATGCCGATGCCCAGCTTATTTTGAATTATTTATATAAGAATACCGATCTTCAGGTATCATATAACTATAATGTGATTGCCATAAAGGATAAACGTCCGGTTCAAATGGGCTTGGCAGCGATGCTAGATGCTTTTATTGCCCATCGCCGTGAAGTTATTTTACGGCGCAGTGCCTTTGATCTGGATAAAAAAGAAAAACGCTGTCATATCTTAGAGGGCTTAATCAAAGCAGTATCTATTTTAGATGAAATTATCGCCTTGATTCGCTCTAGTAAAGATAAAGCAGATTCCAAAGTAAAGATCATTGAAGCATTTGGTTTTAGTGAACCACAAGCGGAAGCAATTGTCACAATGCGCCTTTATCGCTTATCAAATACCGATATCACGCAGTTGCGTGAAGAATTTGCTAATTTGCAAGCGGAAATTAAAGAACTGCATGAAATTCTGGAAGATCCGAAAAAATTAAAGAAAGTGATGGTTGCGGAATTAAAAGAAGTGAAAAAAGCTTTCCCTACGCCACGTTTAACAAAAATCGAACATGAAATCGAGGAAATTGTCATTGACAAGGTTGCCATGATTCCACAAGAACAAGTCATGTTCACAATTTCTCGCGATGGTTATGTGAAACGCGTGTCGATGCGCAGTTATGGTGCAGCAAATGATGCAATGACGGGCATTAAGGAAGGCGATCATTTGATTGGTTATGGAGAAGTGAATACGTTAGATAACATCCTCTTCTTTACCTCTAAGGGTACGTATGGATATGTGCCGGTCTATGAAGTTGATGATGCGAAATGGAAAGAAATCGGTTCGCATATCAATTCAAAGATTAAAATAACATCGGATGAAAAAATAACAGATGCTTTTATTGTCAAAGATTTTAAAACAAATGCGTATATGATTTCCATTACCCGCCATGGCTTGGTCAAGAAAACCGCAATTTGTGAATATGAGGTATCACGCAACAATAAAACCATGAGCAATATGAAGCTGTTGGAAGATGATGAAGTCGTACAGACATATGTAGCATATGAAGAAGATGAGATTTTGATTGCTTCCAAAAAAGGTTATATTACACGCTATCCAATATCTTTGATACCGGCAACTTCACCACGTTCAAAAGGTGTAAAAGCGATGAATTTGGTTGAGGATGAAATTGCGAGTGCCCTGATTTATAACAATGATAATCGCCAGCTGGTTGTCTTTAGTGATGATTGTGCATGCAAACGTATGAAGCTGACAGATATCGATGTAACAGGGCGGCCTACCAAAGGCAGTATGCTATGTAAAAAAGTAAAATCCAAACCATATCACATTGCTTATATCAGTCTACATGACTTAAATGATGAAATCGTGATTGCAAATAGTGAGATCCATAAGGTAGTTTCAAAAGACATTCCACTTATGGCAAAGGATGCAACGTTCTCTGCTATGTTAAAGGGAATTACGGATTTCTATTTGTTAAAAGAACTTCCTAAAGTAGAACTTCGTGAGCTACCTAAACAGGAAGAAGTGGAAGAAGAAGATTTTGAAGCTTTATCACTGTTTGAATAAAGCATAAAAAAGCGATTGTATATGTAAAAACGAAGATTAGCAAAAATAGAACTCATAGGGATTACGACTAGAGTTCTATTTTTTTGCGTGAAAATTACGATAGTGATAATGAAATAATGAATCTTAAAGAAACCTGTGATATCCAAAGATACATCGTATTTCTAATGATCCCTGCAATTCACAAAGAACTTTTAATTTTGCAGAATAGGCAATTCCATACCATCATCACAGGGTGAATATGGTATAATGATACCTATGAGAGAGGAGTTTTATCATGGACGCCGCATATATTCAAACAAAAATAAAACAATTAACAGAAAAATTTACACGGATGCAACAGCAATCGCATCAATTTTCGATTATAAGATTGCTGGAAGTAGTATTGTTTATATACTGTTTTTATAAGGGGTATCAAGATACAGGATGGCTATGGTATGGAGGCTGTGGCCTTGTTTTATGTGTATTTTTTCTAACTGTTTATAAACATACGGAAATAAAAAGCACGATGGAAGATACGCAGCTGTTAAAGGAAGCATATGAAGATATCGTAAAACGAAAAGGGAATGATTGGAAAAACTTCTTGGATGAGGGCAGTGATTTTCTTACTGAAAAAACCACACAGGCATACGATTTAGATATCTTTGGCAAGGCTAGTTTATTTCAGTATCTTAGTGTCGCGAAAACCGAAGAAGGAAGAGCTGCCTTAGCTGCTGCATTCAGCTGGCAAATCGTTGCTAAAGAAACGATTTTAAAACGCCAAGAAGCGGTGAAGGAGTGCGTACAACAGGAAGCATTCACGATGGAAATGGTTCAGTTGTTAAAGTTATTTGAAAAGCATGGGCGAAAACGAAAAAAACGCCTATTA
Source organism: Eubacterium sp. 3_1_31 (assembly GCF_964249515.1). Taxonomy (NCBI): domain Bacteria; kingdom Bacillati; phylum Bacillota; class Clostridia; order Eubacteriales; family Eubacteriaceae; genus Eubacterium; species Eubacterium sp. 3_1_31. The sequence continues at coordinate 24,582 of NZ_CAXUBY010000001.1, read as the reverse complement.
GAGAAATTTTACGCGGATTTACAAAAAGCAAGCAAACCCCAGTCGCTCTTGGCTCATTTGTTATCTTATGGTTTGCCTTGTATCACTTTATTAGGATCGATCGGAATGGCGTTTTTAGGCAAAAGTTATCTACTATTTAGTGTTGGTTTTACACTATCGTTATGTATTTCACTTTTGGCTACGCTATCGCATGGTGAACAACTGGCAACGGTTGGAAAGATGCAAGAGCTGATGAAGGATTATGAACGTATGATTAAAAGAATGCAGGAAACAAGCTTTCATAGTGCGTATCTTTTGGAATTGCAGCAACGTTTACAAGATGCCAAACAAGGCATGAACCACCTGAATATCTTATTAGGGTTTGTTCAGGCACGTAATAATTTTATTATGAATATTTTATTGAACGGTTGTTTCTTGTTAGATTTTCACTGTGCCAGAGCTTATCACAACTGGCGGCAGAAATATGGCGTTCATGTAGAAACATGGCTAAAAGCGATTGGTCAGATGGAAATGCTGGTATCCCTTGCGCAATTGTCTTATGCCAAAGATACGGTGACATTTCCTACACTGCTTGTACAAGAACAGCCATCCTTTACTATGGAGGGCATGCACCATCCGTTATTACAAGAGCAGGAAGCAGTCAAAAATAACTTTGCTGCAAAAGATGGTTCTTATGTAATTACGGGTAGTAATATGTCGGGAAAGACGACGTTTTTACGAACGATTGGGATGAACATGATCTTATTACATGCCGGGGCTATGGTATGTGCAAAAACTTGTAGCTCTGCTATCGTACATGTATATACAAGTATGCGAGTGCAAGATGATGTTAGTGAAGGGATTTCGACCTTTTATGCAGAAATCTTGCGCATTAAGGAAATGATGGATGCCAGCAAGACAAAAGAGCCTATGCTGGTGTTAATTGATGAAATCTTTAAAGGCACCAATAGCGCAGATCGTATTCAGTGTGCCATTCAGGCGATCAAACGATTGCATCAGCCTTGGATCATCACCATGGTGTCTACACATGATTTTGAATTATGTGACTTAGAAAACAATAAGCAAATACAGGCAAAGAATTATCATTTCTCAGAGTATTATGAAAAGGATCGTATCTGTTTTGATTATACTTTGAAACAAGGACGCTGTCAGACAACAAATGCAAAGCAATTAATGAAGCTGGCAGGCTTTTGGGAGGATGAGCAATGAAAACACTGGTATTAGCAGAAAAACCATCGGTTGGTAAAGAATTGGGTCGTGTCTTAGGTTGTACGATGGCCAAAGATGGCTATATGGAAAATAAACAATATGTGGTCACCTGGGCCTTTGGACATCTAGTGGAGTTAGCAGATCCTAGTGAATATGATAAACGTTATGAAACATGGGATATGCAAGATCTGCCAATGTTACCGGAGAAGATGAAGCTTAAGGTTATTTCACAAACGGCTCGTCAATACCGATTGGTGAAGACATTGTTGCAACGCAAGGATGTGACACAGATCATCATTGCGACTGATGCGGGTAGAGAAGGCGAATTGGTTGCTCGTTGGATCATAGATAAGGCCAATTGTCATAAGCCGATGCAACGTTTATGGATATCTTCGCAGACGGATAAAGCAATCAAAGAAGGTTTTGCCCATCTGCGTCCTGCAAAGGAATTTGAGCCCTTATATAAAAGTGCGGTATGTCGGGCAGAGGCTGATTGGCTGGTTGGGTTAAATGTTACCAGAGCATTGACCTGCAAATACAATGCACAGCTGTCTGCCGGACGTGTCCAGACACCAACACTAGCGATGATTGTTGCGCGTGAAGAAGAAATTCGCCACTTTCAGCCGAAGGAATTTGCGACCATCAAAGTAGAACTGGATGGCTTTGTTATGGAATATCGAAAGCAAGGGCAGGCGGCCTTATTTGATTTGGCATTGGCCGAGCAATTGCAGCATTCCTTAGCCCATGGGAATATCACCATTGATAAAGTAGAATGCAGCAGCAAGAAGGAATTGCCGCCACAGCTTTATGATCTGACGGAATTGCAGCGTGATGCTAATAAACGTTTTGGTTTTAGTGCAAAATATACGTTAAATCTCATGCAAAGCTTATATGAAACGCATAAAGTATTAACCTATCCACGGAGTGATTCTCGTTATCTATCCGCAGATATCGTTCCTACATTAAAAGAGCGTTTGCAAGCGATTGCCATTGATGCCTATGAGCCATTTGCGCATACGATCTTAAAAAAGGGAATCAAGGTAAACAAGCGGATCGTGGATGATAGCAAGGTGAGTGATCATCATGCCATCATTCCAACAGAAGAATATGTTGAGCTGCAGCGTTTGAGTCATGATGAACGTTGTATCTATGATTTGGTTATTCGCCGCTTTTTAGCGGTTTTATCCGATGTGTGCCTATATGAAAAGACACGCATTGAAGGATCTTGCAATAAACATCATTTCTTTGCGAGCGGGAAGATCATGAAGCAGGCAGGCTGGCGCAGTTTATATCAGCGTAATGATGTTTTCGATGAGGAAGAGGAAGAAGAAATACAAAGTCTGCCAATCGTAAAACAAGGGCAGAACTATGCGATACGCCAAGTCATCAAACAGAAATCATTTACAAAGCCACCGCTTCGTTATACTGAAGCAAGTTTGCTGTCAGCAATGGAACATCCTGCAAAATTTATTCACAATGCAAAATGGAAACAAGTGTTAGAAGATGCCAATGGTATCGGTACGGTAGCTACTCGTGCGGATATCATCGAAAAGCTCTTTCATGTAAATTATATTGAAAAAAGAGGCAATACCATTTATCCTTTAAGCAAGGGTATCCAATTGATCAACCTTGTTCCAGAACAATTGCGTTCACCTTTGTTAACGGCACAATGGGAGGATAAGCTGACAAAGATCAGTCAACAGCAGTTAAAACCACAGCAGTTCATGAAAGAGATGAGAAGCTATGCGGCAAGTTTGGTAGAAGCGGTGAAACAAAGCGAAGCCAGTTATCGCCACGATAATATGACACAGAAAAAGTGTCCGGAATGTGGCAATTATTTGTTGGAAGTAAATGGGAAGCGGGGAAAACGCTTGGTTTGCAGCAATCCTGCATGCAAGTATAAACAAAATCTTACCTTAAACAGCAATGCTCGTTGTCCTAACTGTCATAAGAAATTGACGGTGGTCGGAGAAAAAGAAAAACGCTTATATACGTGTACCTGTGGTTTCCGTGAGAAGTTTGATCGTTTTAATGAACAGTTGAAACAAAAAAACAATAAAGCAGGGAAGCAGGAGCTGAAAGCGTATATGCGTAAACAGGAACAGGCAGTGAAACAAGAAAAAAGTGCGTTTCAATTAGCTTGGGAAGCGGCATTAAAAAAATAGATTGGATAGGAGGAATAGCATATGTTTGAAGTGGAAGATCCAGTATTTGATATCGTACCTGCCATCATCGGGATTATATTTGTTATTGTCATTGGTATTTTTGTGGTGGCAATTGTTCGTGGTATTGCACAATGGCAGCGTAATAATCACGCAGAACAAGAAACGCATCGTGCTTGTATTGTTACAAAACGCATAGATGTAGATCATTATGGCAATGGTGATAAAGTTTCATCAAGTACAACAACTTACTACGTCACTTTTGAATTAGAAAATGGTGAGCGTAGAGAATTTCGCGTTTCTGGTAAATTGTATGGACAACTTGCGGAAAAAGATCAAGGTGAATTACAATTTCAGGGTACGCGCTTCTTAAGTTTTCAGCGTAATGTTTGATGAAGGTGAGTGTAAATCGTTTATCTCTTTCAAATATCCAAAAAGAAGATTGCAACTATGTTTATAATAGTATGCAATCTTCTTTTTTTAGCTATAAGGATGCTTCTTCTTTAAAACTTAGTATAGTTAGGAAAAATGTATAGCGGCAAATTGTACAGCAACAATGGTTTTTCCATCTTCAATTTCTCCGGTTTCAACCATATGCAAAGCTTCTTTTATTGGTATCCATAAAACTTCAATATCTTCATCTTCATCCATAGGCGCGGGATTTTCTACCTGTGTTAACTGATCTGTCCAATATAGATATATTTTTTCATTACAAAATCCAGGAGTAGAATACAAGGTACATAGTTGATACAATAAAGGGCTAGTAAGCCCGCTTTCTTCTTCCAATTCCCGCAAGCCACAAGTATAAGGATCTTCACCTTTTTCTAATTTACCAGCAGGTACTTCTAAGGTGTGTTTACCAATTGCGTAACGATATTGTTTTACAAAAAGGATCTTATCCTCTTTGATGGCTAAAACACCAACACCACCATGATGATGGATGATGTCGCGTTCATAGACACATCCTTTTATTTCTACTTCATCTTTTGTAACGGTAAAGATAGTACCTTCATAAAGGGTTTTCGAAGATCGTTTTTTTTGCATGATTTTCTCCAATCTCTCACATGAATGTGAGTCTATTATGATATGTAAAAAGTTGCTTTCTTATCTTTTCTCAACTATATTATACCTTTTCTTCACAAAGAAACCCATAAGAAATAGCAAAAAAGGAAACCAAAGCATTTCCTTATTTAATCCACCTGGACACAATTTTTTCTATGTTTCGCTTTATAAAGCTGAATATCGGCAGCCTCTATGGCATCCATTGCCTCTTGTATTGCGGATATTCCACCAATGCTAACCGATAACTTAATGCTAGGATAATCTTGTAGACGAATATTTTCTACTGCCTTGCGAATACTTTCTAACTTTTGAATGAATCCTGTTTTATTCATATGTTGAAACAAAATCAAAAATTCATCTCCACCATATCGTATCAAAGAGTCATCTTCTACTAATAGGGAGGATATGGTCGTCACAATATTGCATAGGGAATCATCACCGGCTTTATGTCCATACGTATCGTTAATATTTTTAAAATCATCAACATCCAGCATGGCTATGGAAAACTCTTTCGATAGCCCACTTAACTGTTCTTCATAATAGCGTCGATTGTATACACCAGTTAAAGGATCCGTATACAGTTTACGGTTATAACGATTAATGGTTTCTACAAATTCATTGTTTCCATACGCAGAGAACAAAGCCTCATCCGTTATAAGCGTAACCATTTCTAACACATAGGCTATCTTATCAATTTCCGTATACATAGCTATTACATGATACACTTCATTATCAATAAATTCAAATTTTGTCATACGTCCACGATGGATAAAAGCTTTCGCTGAAATACAATTTTCACAGCGACGTTTCTTCTTCCAGACATTGTAACAATGGTATGGATGGCCTATAAATTGCCCATCTTCAGCAAAGGTATATTCCTGCATCATGCGCACATCGACAAAACGTACGATGTCAAATACTAAATTTAATTGAGTCACTAAAGCTCTTGCTTCATCCATTGTCATATAATCACCATTTTTATATACGATACATCATAAAGAAATTATGAGCATACCACTTTGTAATATTATAGCATTTTCTTTATATGGTGTCATAGTTTTTTTACCGTTTTATAAAAAAATATATAACTAATCAGCTTTTACTAAGAGGTACATTTTTCTGAATGCTGATGGCTAATTGTTGTGCTAACTTTTGTTGCCCATCTTCGCTGCATACATAGGCTGCATCGTTTTGATCAGTAAGAAAACCATATTCAATCAGCATGGCAGGTACTGTATTGTTATCAATGACATACAGGGGAGAAGAAGCTGTTGTTTTAATGCCGCGATCATTAGTATAGGCCAATGAAGTAAGCGATGATTCTAAACGTGAAGCGATTTGTAAGATATGTTCATTGTTGCCCTTTACATAAATTTCAAAGCCATTTGCTCCAGCATTATTTTCACTTGCATTCATATGGATAGATATGTAATAGTCGGCATCTGCTTCTTGGGCAATCGCTACACGTGTAGCTAAATCATCTTTATTGTTGTTAGACCAACTTACTTCATCACTTGTACGTGTATAAACGACATGATAGCCATAGGAAGATAATAATGCTCCCGTTTTTAAAGCGATCGCTAAAGTAATATCTTTTTCATAAGTACCATCGTTAGCAATACATCCTGTATCATAACCACCATGGCCACTATCTAATACGATCGTTGTCTTTATATCTTCTTTTGCATGTATCGTTTCTTCATATTGTTCTATTCCCATGATCTCCATAACAAGATGTATATCCCCTAGGGAATATAGTGTTAAACATACTACACCTGTTATTGCCAAGGCAAATAGTGAAACAATTCTTTTTTTCATATCGTAGCTCCTCCTTATGGTAAATAAGTCTTTGCCCTTTCATTATGATGGTAAAGATTGATTGGAAAATGGTCGTATCGTGAAGATTGACTGAAGTATTCTTGAAATGTTTAGAATGAGAATTCTTCATGGTTTCCGAATGTGCTTTATACATAATGCAAGAAACGTTGTGCATACTAGCGTTATAAAGGAGGATGCATATGAATCAGAAAAAAATAAAAGATACGGCGAAAAAACATGCGCCAGAATCACATTATGTGAAAAACGAAGTGATTGCTTTTCTCAGCGGTGGAGCTTTGGCAATCGCTGCTCAATTCGTTATGATGGCATATCAAACACTATTGGGTGTTGATGAAAAAACAGCTATTTCGATGACCGTAGTAACGGTAATCTTAATTACAGCGATTTTAACTGGTTTGGGTATTTATGATAAATTTGCCCAGGTTTGTGGAGCAGGTTTATTTATTCCTATTTCCGGGTTTGCGAATTCTTTAACTGCTTGTGCTTTAGAAGGAAAAAGTGAAGGACTAATTTATGGTATTGGATCCAATATGTTTAAGCTTGCCGGTTCTGTATTAACATATGGCATTGCCTCAGCCTTTGTATTTGGGATGATTCGTTTTATCTTATTTGGAGGATAATGATGGCAATTATTCAATTTCATGATGTCTATGTGACATCACGCTCTGCCGTAGGTGGCCCTGTTGAGGCAAAAGGTCCATTAGCAGAGCAGTTTGATAAATGTTATGAAGATACCTACTGTGGTGAAGATTGCTTTGAAAAAGCAGAACGTCGTTTATTATATGACGCAAGTGATATTGCTTTACGAAAAGCGCAGCTCCAAGTTTCTGATTTGGATGTGCTGGTAGGTGGCGATTTATTGAATCAGTTAATGAGCTCGCATTATTTTGTCAAAGATCTTCATGTACCTTTTATTGGTATGTATGCAGCATGTGCTACAAGTTCATTGGTCATTGGCACTGCGGCCATGTGGATAGAACATCATATGGCATCTCATGCAATGGCTTTTACCAGCTCACATACAGCTGCAGCAGAACGTCAATTTCGCTTTCCTAATGAATATGGCATACAGAAAAAAGATACGACAACGACAACTGTCTGTGGTGCCGGTGCTATTGTCTTAGGTACAAAGCCATCGAACATCAAAGTCACTGCTTTTGTTCCTGGTAAGATTGTTGATTGGAATCACACCGATGCGAATGATATGGGATTAGCGATGGCTCCAGCTGCTTATGATACGTTGACGACGTATTTAAAAGAGAGTAAGCAAAAGATTACCGATTTTGATCGCATTGTGACCGGGGATTTATCGCAAGTTGGCTTTGCGTTTCTAACGGACTTATTAACGCAGGAACAATATGAAATAGATAATCGGTTATCTGATTGTGGATTGATGATCTACGATAATAGTAAACAGGATGTGTTTTGTGGTGGCAGTGGTTGTGCATGCAGCATGTGTGTATCTATGAGTGATTTGTTAAATCGTTTGGAACAAGGGGAATATCATCGTATCATGGTCTTAGCAACGGGTGCTTTATTATCACCCGTCGCTGTACAGCAAAAAGGAACGATTCCTTGTATTGCTCATGGCATCGTTTACGAAAGGAGTAAATGATATGGTTTTTGTCTATGCCTTTTTAGTCTGTGGCGGTATTTCATTAGCAGGACAACTTTTATATGATCATACCAAATTAACGGCCGGACATATCACTTCTTTATTTGTGGCTATCGGAGCAGCTTTGGACACCTTTGGTATTTATGATTGGCTGTTAAAAGTTGCTGGTATGGGGGCAAGTCTTCCTATTACTAGTTTTGGACATAGTTTGATTCATGGGGCATTAGCACAGGCCCAAAAAGAAGGACTGCTCGGTATTTTACTTGGCATGTTTGATTTAACTGCTGCCGGTATCACGAGTGGTATTTTGTTTGCTTTCTTTGTAGCCATTTTGTGCAAACCAAAATCATGAAGGAACAGCTACAAGCACGCCTACAACAGTTAACGATAGAGTTGTCTGATTCCTTTGATGTTGTAAAACGGCATTTGCAGATTGAAGGACATGATGCGATCTTGCTTTTTCTTTCTTCTTTATCGGATAGTCAACTGATTTCCAATCTGGTAGAAGGCTTGACGATAACGGCAACTAACCATGTGGAACTGACCTTTTATCCTGGCTCGGTGGAAAAGGTGAAGGACCCCAAAAAAGCAGTAATTAACATGCTTAGTGGGCAATGCTTAGTATTGTTGGATAGTTCTCAATATTATTTTTGCATTGAAACAAGACATTATCCATCGCGTAGCAATGCAGAACCTAGTGTTGAAAGAAGCGTGCGCGGAGCACATGATGGTTTTGTTGAAAATGTCATTTTAAATGTCGGCCTAATACGTCGGCGCATCCGTGATCCTCGCCTTAGTGTCATTATGCATAAAGAAGGAGTAAAAACACGCACAGATGTTGCTTATGTGTATATCAAACATCTAGTAGATCCAGATGTGCTCAGCGATTTTGAAACACGAATGAAACAATTGAGTGAAACAGAAATTTTAAGTGAGCGTAATTTGGTTGAACAGTTATATGGAAAAACTTTAAATCCATATCCACATGTTCGCTATACAGAACGTCCGGATATCTGTGCTATTCACTTATTGCAAGGATATTTGGTTGCCTTGGTGGATAATGCGCCGACAGCCGTTATTTTACCTACCACCTTTTTTGAACAAACGAAACAAATTGAAGAGTATACACAAACGACGATTGTCGCATCTTTTACACGTATCCTACGCCTGATTGGCATTCTGTTTTCCTTATACTTGTTGCCATTATGGATAGCCCTTGTCATAGATCAAAATCCAACCATGCTGCACTTACCTATGAAAAATGTACACTTATTTACATTTGGTTTTCAAATTATTTTGGCAGATATTGTGGTGGAATGGATACGGCAATCGCTCATCCATACACCGACGATCTTATCGAGCATCATGAGCTTTATCGCTGTTTTTGTATTAGGGGATATGGCAATAGAGCTAGGTGCCTATACCAAAGAAATTCTAATTATGGTGGCGTTGTGTAACATTGGCAATCTGTTAACTCCATCTTATGAGTTATCATTGGCTAATAAAGTATTCCGTATTTTTATTGGCGCATTAGCTTTATTCTTTGGACAAACTGGCTTCTGTTTCGGGGTATTTCTACATATTGTCGTTTTAATGTCTACGAAAACGATTAAATTTCCTTATTTATATCCATTGATACCATTCTCATATAAAGAATGTAGTCGTATCTTATTTGGTTCTCCGATTCGCGTAAATAAAGCGAGAAAAAAATAAATATGATATACTTAATTTGAGGTGAGCATGATGGAAATACGGGAAGTAATGTCAGGGGATGAAACGCCTGTATATGAATTGCTTTGTGAATTAGAAAATAAAGAGTTGAATAAGGCTTTATTTTTGAAAGGATTTGCGATGCAACGCAAGGACAGAAGTATGAAGGCATGGGTCTTAACAAATGATGAAGAAATTATTGGTTATGTATCTTTGCGGATACTCTATCATTTACATCATTGTGCCAACATCGCTATGATAGAAGAACTCATCGTCAAAAAAGATAAACAACGGCAGGGGTATGGCAGTACATTGTTTGCACAGGCGCTTGCGTTCGCAAAACAGCAGTCTTGTATACAGTTAGAACTTTCTAGCAAACAATCTCGCAAGTATGCTCATCATTTTTATAAGCAACAGGGGATGGATTGCGATCATCTTAAATTCAGTGTTAATATCAGGTGAAGAAATGATGCGATATACATGAAAATGGCTGAAATCGTTAAGTGATTTCAGCTTTTTAATCGCTATTACAAATTTTTATGTAAGGTGTAATGTGTAGGATGAAATGCTATTTTGATATATTTCCATAACCCAATTAAGACAGAAAGGGTTGCTTATCCATGATCTTATTGCTTAATTGCTAAGGATAATGGCGTTAAAAAAGAATATATTTTCATATTCATATGAAAAGTGATTTTTCACTTGCCATTCGACATAATGCCGGTAATCTAAAGCATATAAAAATATTTCTACTCATTCCGCTTTTTTTTTGATATAATTAAGCGCGAGGTGATTTCATGGCATTTACGATCATGATCGATCAGTTTGAAGGTCCTTTGGACTTAATGCTGCATCTGATCAAAGATAATAAATTGGATTTGTTTGATTTGGATATGAATATCTTAACAGATCAATATCTGCAATATTTAAATGCGATGGAATCCATGCATCTAGAAGTTGCCAGCGAGTATTTAGCTGAGTTAGCAGGACTTTTGGAGTATAAGAGTAAGAAACTATTGCCAAGGGAAAAAGTAGTGATTGAGGAAGAATATGAAGAGGATCAACGCGAAAAGCTAGTAAAACGTCTATTGGAATATCAGCGTTACAAAGAGGTAAGTGCTCAGTTTGAACAGAAATATGAAGAACGTCAGTTGATGATGAGCAAGCCGATAAGTGAAGAAACCAATAAATGGGTACATACGGTTACGGAAGCAGAAATTGATGGTAATCCTTATGATTTGATTAAGGCTATGAATCGTGTTTTAAGACGTATGGCATTATCACATCCTTTGGAAACCAGAATGACGGTGAAAGAGTTATCGCTGGATGAACGCGTCGTCCAAATTAAGAAACGGCTCCGTGATTTTGTTGGTAAAATGAGCTTTGAAGATTTATGTAGTGATTGTGACAGTTTGCATATGGTTATTGTGACCTTTTTATCAGTTTTGGATTTAATTAAACATAAAGAAATCACATTTACACTTGATGCGCAAGATGTAATTTGGATTATCAAAGGAGAAGTTGTATATGCATGAGCATTTGAAACCAATATTGGAAGGATTGTTGTTTCTGAGTGGAGATGAAGGCATAACGATGGAACAACTCTTAGATTGTCTAGAAGAAGTCAGTAAGGAAGAATTAGAAGAAACATTAGACACGATGATGAAAGCATATCTTGAGAACACACATGGTATAGAATTGGTACGCTTTGGTGGTGTATATAAATTTGTTTCAAAAGAGTCTATTCATCCATATGCGCAACGGCTATTTTCATCTACGAAAATGTCCACTTTATCTAGCGCAGCGTTAGAAACCTTGGCAATCGTGGCCTATAAGCAACCGATTACACGTGTTGAAATTGAAGAAATTCGTGGTGTCAATTGTGATATGATGGTACGTAAGTTGTTGGCGCGTAATCTGATTAAAGAATGTGGCCGAACAGATGCACCAGGTAGACCATTTCTCTATGAGGTAACAGAAGAATTTATGGATACCTTTAAGTTAGAAAGTTTAAAAGAATTGCCGGATCTTCCGGAATTCAAAGAAGAAAGAGATGAGGAATTGTTTGAATAATTTCTCTTTTTTACTGATTTTACCAATAAGCTTCCTATTTTGCCAGAAGGATTTACAGATAAAACACCTAAGTATATAGTAAAGATGTACCAAGAAAGGTATGAAAAAAAGCTTATCACAGGAAGGGTTCATGAAACTGATGAGAGATATGTCGCACATAATAAAAAAACGATCATATACAAGATCAGCGCGTAGTGGCATCCTGTAAGAGCCAAGGGAAGCCGGTAAACGACAAAACTGATGATACTTAGAACTATGGATAAGGACATATGCGAAATAAGGAAGTCAGGAGATAAGGTAGTCGCAGATAACACAGGCTGTTGAAAATAAAGCTGAATGAGTGAGTAAAGAATGAGAAAATGGAAAACGCAAAAGGCTTTGTAAGTAAACAAACAAAGTACCTTGGAGTGTCATATCAAAGGAAATCGAAGAGAAACGATGGGATATGGCATAATAGAGAAAGGAGGAGCATGCGTGGCTCCTCTTTTCATGTGGTGATTAAGAAGGGTAAGATGAATGATTTTATACATTTATGCTGTCGATTTATAATTATCATCTAAAAAAGTTAAGTTTATATTTGTGGATTAGGTATGTTGACAGCATTCTTTATAGGGTAGTTATAGCGATGATTTTTATGACTATACGACGTTTTTTCGTTTTATGTTTAGCGAATTCTATTATCTAAGAAGAGCATGAAAAGCATCTGGTTAACATATACTTCAACAGGTGATGAGAATGAAAAAACTGCTCTGCTTTTTCTTGTGCCTGATAATCAACTTAGAAACTGTGCATGGGCAATCTTATTGTGTGATGAGTGATGCAGATAATACAGTCATAGAGGAAAAGGATATGCACAAGGTGCAAAGTGTTGCTAGCATATCGAAGGTGATGACAGCGATACTTGCATTAGAAAAAGGTGATTTAAATGCAACATGGAAAACCGGGAAGGAATTAAAACAGGCATATGGTTCCATGATTTATTTAAAGGAAGGACAACAGGTATCGCTGCGCTCGTTATTATATGGATTAATGCTTAGGAGTGGTAATGATGCAGCCTTAGAAATCGCTTTGCATATTGGTAAGACACAAAAAAAATTTGTCCAGATGATGAATGAAAAGGCAAAAGAAATCGGTATGCTAGATACACATTTCGCAAATCCCAGTGGTTTAGATGAAGAAGATGGTGGCAATTTGTCCAGTGCATATGACATGGCATTGCTGATGTCTTATGCTATGAAAAACCCTGCCTTTCGTGAAATAAGCGGAACCAAGTATTATACGAGTGAATGGAACTATCGCTGGCGCAATAAAAATAAACTCTTATTTGAATATCCTTTTGCTATCGCCGGGAAAACAGGATTTACGAAGAAAGCTGGAAGGACTTTGATCAGCGCAGCGAAGCATGAAAATGTTGAAAATGTCATCGTTACGCTTGGTATGGGAGATGACTTTACTTTTCATGAGCAAAAGCACACCAAAGCTTTCGATGAGATTAAGGTAATTCCTATCCTGGCCAAAGGAAAATATGTCATAGATCATAAACAAATCTGCATACCTGAGGATATCGCTGTTACCATTACTCAAAAGGAACAAGCAAAGCTTATGGTAAGCTCGCATTTTGAAGATAAAGAATTCATTATAGAAATACGTAATGGGAACAATCAGCAAGTCTATAATTTTCCCTATAAAAAAGTAAGGGATAAGAAGGGTGGGCTTTTCTCATGAATGTCATATGGTTGTTGATTATCTGCATCACTGTTCTTTATTGCCTTTGCAATGGACGGGTGGATGTAATTAATGCGGTGTTTGTCAGCGTTGGAAAAGAAACATTTGATTTTGTTGTACCATTGTTATGTGTGACAGCATTTTGGAATGGTATGTTATATATTGCCAGAGATGCTAAAATTTTAGCGGCTTTAGAAAAATTGGCACATCCGATTTTAAAACGCTTATTTCCTGATTTAAAGAATGATGCCGAAACATTGGGATATGTTGCCAGCAATGTAATCGTGAATATGGTAGGCTTAGGTTCAGCAGCTACACCAATGGGTTTAAAAGCGATGCAAGGTATGCAACAACATAACCCCCATAAAGAAGAAGCCAGCCGTTCGATGGTAACGTTTCTGGTTTTAAATACAGCGGGCGTTACTTTATTAAGTACGACCATTATTGCCATGCGTTCCTCTTTCCATTCTTTAGATGTTACGGGATTTATGCCGTTCGCCATTCTTTCAACTTGCTTTGCCTCATTTGTAGGGCTATGCGTGGATAGGTGGTGGAATTATCGTGATTAACACTTCTTATATTCTTCCATTACTAGTTCTTTTCATCTGTGTAATCGCTTTGTTGCGTCGTGTAAATGCGTATCATTCATTTATTGAAGGTGTAAAAGATGGTATTTTTTTGTTTAGTGATATTTATCCTGCATTATTAGCAATGATGTGTGCTATTACTTTATTGCGAGAAAGTGGCTTAATGGAAGTTATTTGTAATGGGATTGCTACCTATATTGAAGGAATTCCTAAAGAGATATGGCCGATGGTCTTTTTTCGCCCGATTTCTGGTAATGCCTCTTTAGCAGTGCTTGTCGATATTTTTAAAACTTGTGGAGTTGATTCTTTACAAGGAATCATGGCGAGTATTATCCAAGGTTCTACAGATACAACATTTTATGTCATCACTTTATACTTTTCCAGTGTCGGCATTAAAAAAACAAAGAATGCATTGCCCATTGGGCTGCTTGCGGATGTTGCCGGCATTGCGATGGCGATTTTTTTAACAGTATGGTTTTTTGGCTGAGACGGCGTGAAACGCTGTCTTTTCAAAGTGACAGATAACAAAATCTTTGTTAAAATACATAGGAAGGCGGTTAGGAAGTGAGCATATGGAGAAAGATTCGATTTTCACATATTTGACATGGCGTAAAGATCTGACGATGAGGCAAGATGCTTTTCGTAATTTAGACGCATTAGCTTTTTGTTGTTTATCGTATGTTCGCTTTGATGCGTTGTTAAATGAGACAAGCGCTCCACTGTCTTTACGGCAGGTAAATGAGGCCTATCAAAAATTACACATTGACTTACAACAAGCAAGGGTAGAAAATGATAAACGTATATTATCTGAGATGGCAGAAAGCAGACGATATGGAGAGGTTAAAATCTTTCGCTATGTATCACGCTTTGATGAACAGCAACAAAAACAATTTTGTGCGATGAGCTTTTTATTGGAAACAGGAGATATATGTATTGCTTTTCGTGGTACAGACAGCACATTGGTGGGCTGGAAAGAAGATTTTAATATGAGTTTTTTACCTGTGATACCTTCACAGCACGATGCTTTGGAATACGTGGAGCAGATTAGCGAGCATTATAAGGGACGCTTATATATCTGCGGACATTCAAAAGGAGGCAATCTTGCTGTTTATGCCAGTGCCTTTGCTAATGAAGCACTGCAAGATCGTATTGCAGGGGTATACAATATGGATGGTCCTGGATTTGATAAGACAATCATAAAGCAGGCGTCTTTTCAACGCATTTTACCACGCATTTATACATATGTCCCACAATCGAGCGTTGTCGGTATGCTTTTACAGCATGAAGAAGCTTATCACGTCATACAAAGCAATCAATTGTCACTTTGGCAGCATGATCCATATTCTTGGCAATTAGAAGGTGCAGATTTCATTTATCTGCAATCTATAACGGCCTCCAGTGAACTCTTTGACCATGCTTTAAAACAGTGGCTGTCGCACATGGAAGATAGCCAGCGAGCATTGGCAGTGGATGCGATATATGATGTTTTATCACGAACCAATGCGAATACGATAAAAGATTTGTCTATTACCAACATAAAAAATATGCTGGTGATTTTAAAAGGTTTTAGTGAATTAGATGAGGATACCAGAAAGGTTCTTCAGGAAATGTTGATCAGCTTTTTTTCCAGTATGGTAAAAGTTATGGGAGATAATCTGCTGCGTATTAAACAAAATGAAAATAAAGCTTTGCAAAAATAAGGTTATCATGTAAAATAACTAGGAAGAAACGGACGGTGGTAGCATGGAACGCTTGCAGAAAGTAATTGCACAAGCTGGCATAGCCTCAAGAAGAAAAGCGGAAGAGATGATTGCACAGGGTAGAGTGTGTGTAAATGGGGATATCATCACAGAAATGGGATACAAAGTAAAACGCGGTGATGTAGTAGAAGTGGATGGAAATCCAATTGAAAAGGAAAATAAAGTTTATTTTTTAATGAACAAACCGAAAAAAACAATGTGCACCAGCAATGATGAGTTTGATCGTACGACCGTTATTGACTTGATTCCATGTAAAGAACGTATATTTACGGTAGGACGTCTGGATTATGATACAAGTGGTGTTTTACTTTTAACCAATGATGGAGAATTTGCTAATGAAATCATTCATCCACGCTATCATATACCAAAGGTGTATAATCTGACAATTAACGGTATTTTGACACCGGAAGAAATGATCCAGATCAAAAAAGGTATTGTTTTAGATGATGGGAAAAAGACATTACCGGCGAAGCTTAAGCTGACAGAAAAGGATGTTGCCAAAAATCAATGTAGTTTTGATTTGACGATATATGAAGGAAGAAATCGCCAGATTAAACGAATGATGGAAGCATTGGGCTATGAGGTACGTCGTTTACACCGAAAAGAATTGGCCTTTTTAAAGTGCAGCGATTTACGCCAAGGAGAGTATCGTATATTAAAACCTTTCGAGGTGGCGCAGTTGCGCTCACTTGCCACGAAAGGAAAGATGAAGAGTCGATAAGCAGTGGATTCCACTGTTTTTTCATGAGCTTGAGTGAATAGGAATTGTAAGATTTAAAAAAATATTGTATTATTTATTAGTTATGAGGTGAAGTTATGCAGCAATACTTTTTACATAAACCGTTACAGGTACACGATCTTGTAGAGATGGAACCCGAACAAGCTCATCATATACAACATGTCATGCGCATGAAACCAGATGAAATTATTCGCTTAGCTGATGGAAAGGGGCATATGTATTATGCCCATGTGGTATTTCGTGATCATAAGGTTTTTGCATGTGTGGATGAAGAAATGGAAGATCACACCCATACGCCTGTTGATATGATACTGGCACAAGGGCTGATTAAAAAAGAAAAATGGGATTTCTTATTACAAAAGAGTGCAGAATTAGGTGTACAGCGAATTATTCCTTTTACAAGCAGTCGGACCGTTGTGAAAACCAAAGATGAAAAAGTGGATAAAAAACGATTGCGTTGGAATAAAATCTTGCAAGAGGCTTGCGAACAATGCAAACGTTCAACACTTGTTGCGCTAGATTCACCAAAAAGCTTTGCTGAATTGATAAAAGCAAGTGAAGATGCCGATGTAAAGCTGATCGCCTATGAGCGTGCAGATGTAAAAAGTGCGCATGTCAAAGAAGTGCTGCAAAAATATCCGGCACCCCACAAGGTATTTATCGTGGTAGGATGCGAAGGCGGATTCAGTGAAGATGAAGTTATTCAATTAGAAGAAGTTGGCTTTCATAGGGTATCTTTAGGTGCACGTATCCTGCGTGCGGAAACTGCCGCATTAAGTTTACTTGCCTGCATATCCTTCTTTTATGAAATGGCAGGTGATCATCATGAAAACACTGGAACAACTGGTAAATAAGAAATTTGATAAGAAACTGCTTGATTATAAATCATATAAAAAGAAACTCGATAAAATGCGTGCTTTGGTGAAGGAATACAATATCCCATGTGTCTTGAAAAGTGACAGTGATTGTTTTTATGTGGAAATGTTATATCACTCCTTGCTGAACAAACGTAAATTTGAAGATGTCTTTTTTGATACGTATGTTCAAATGTTTGACTATTGGTATGATTTGACTTATATAGAACGAAAACAACAAATGAATTTGGAAATAGCAAAACAAAAAGAAGCATTAGAATATTTCACATATGAGGATAAAGAAATCTATATGCCGTGTTTCTCACCACGTTTTAATCATCTTTATACAGATGAAATTGTCTTGTTGGATTTGAAACAATATCATACGTTTATCCGTAATTGTGCAAACGAAGTAGTTCCACATATGTATGGTTATGAAAGCTATGCACACGGTTTTAGTAGCTGCGAGGTGTGTGCAACCGAAGGGCTCATGGATTATGTTTTATATCATCCATTGACAAAACGATTTTATGTGTATCGACAAGATGTTTGTGTATCTACCTTTTCATTAGATCCAAAGCAGAAAGAATGTCCTGCAGCTATGCGTTTTGAAATTGCGAAAGCACTATTAAAAAAAGATGAGGATGCATTATTCATGTTTTTGCTGGAATATCCAATCGTAAATGAACGATTTAAGAAAAAATTAAAAAAGTACCAGCATAAACGATTAAAGAAAAAAACGAAGGAGAAAGAATCATGACAACATTTGCGATTGCTACACTTGGCTGTAAGGTGAATACCTATGAGTCACAGGGATATGAGAGTGCTTTGCTGGCAAAGGGCTACCAACAAGTATCATTTAAGGAAAAAGCAGATGTCTATATCATTAATACATGTGCGGTGACAAATACGGCAGGTAGTAAGTCTCGTCAGAAAATACATCAAGCAAAAGCATTGAATCAAAATGCTTTGATTGCTGTTGTCGGCTGTTATGTACAGACCGCTAAAGAACAGTTAGAACAACAAGAACATGTTGATATTTTAATCGGTAGTGATGGCAAAAGAACATTGGCTGATCGTATTGAAAAAGCCTTGCAAGGAGAAAAACAGGTCAATGAAATACATGATGTTCGTGCTTTGCGCGTGTTTGAAGCTTTGCCGATTCAACATTTTGAACATCAGACGCGCGCTTTTCTAAAAATCCAAGATGGTTGCAACCAATTTTGCAGTTATTGTATCATTCCTTATGCCCGTGGGGCAGAACGTTCTTTACCAGAGGATGAAGTTATTAAGATTGCACAAGATTTATGTGCCAGCGGTCATCAAGAAATCGTTTTAAGTGGTATTCATACGGGTCGATATGGAAGAGACATAAATACGAATCTGACGCAGCTAATGAAACGGATGTGTAAAGAAGTAAAGGGATTGCGGCGCATTCGTATTTCCAGTATTGAAATGAATGAAATCAGTGATGAATTATTGACATTTATGCAAAAGGAACCCAAAATCGCGCGCCATTTGCATATCCCGATACAGTCTGCCAATAATGAAGTATTGAAGAACATGCATCGTCCTTACGATGTAGAATGGTTTAAAGAACGTGTGAAGTATATCCGCTCTCTTATGCCTGATATTAGTATTTCCAGCGATGTCATTGTAGGATTTCCTCAGGAAAGTGAAGAACAATTTGTTGATACAATGGAAAATATCAAACAGATGGAATTAAGCTTTTTGCATATCTTTCCTTATTCTCGTCGTGATCATACAGTGGCAGCAACAATGAGCGGGCATTTAGAAAATAAAATAAAGAAAGAACGTGCGGCAAGACTTGCGCAATGTTCAAAAGCGTTATATACTGCTTATAAACAGAAATTTGTAGGAAAAGAAGTGTCTGTATTATTTGAAAAAGAAAAAGATGGCATGCTCTTTGGACATACCAGTGAATATTTAGAGGTATATTGTTCAATGGATGTAAAAGCGCTGCATCAGATGAAACAGGTTGTCATCACTTCTTATATAGACGATAAGCTTATCGCCTGCGACGTCAAGGAGGTACCTCATGAAACTGTCTCTGCTATTTGAAAATGCACCGGATATTGAAATCGGCGGCTTATGTACGGATTCACGGAAAATTCAGCCGATGGATATGTATTTTTGCATGGATGGTATGACTTTTGATGGTCATCAATTTGTTGAAGAAGTTGTCGAGAAAGGTGCAGTATGCATCGTTCATGCGAAAGACATTGAAACCATGCACAAAGGAGTAGCCTATATAAAAGTCGAAAATGTAAATCGTACTTTAAATATGGTGGCTAGCAAATTTTATGGACACCCAAGTCATCAATTAACGGTATTTGGAGTGACCGGTACCAATGGAAAGAGTACGATTACTAGCATCATTAAAGATGTCTACTCACATTTTAAACCTTGTGGTTATATTGGAACGATTTCCATCAGTTATGGCGATGTCACGATGCCGCCCAGTCTAACTACACCAGATCCGATTTTAATACATCATTCCATGAAGGATATGGTTGATTATGGCATGCAGGCAGTTGCGCTGGAAGTCAGTTCGCATGGTTTAGAGATGGGGCGCGTACAAAGTGTTGATTTCGATGTAGCCGTATTTACGAATCTGACATACGATCATTTGGATTTCCATGGAACACTTGAAAACTATTTTGAAGCTAAGCACAAATTGTTTTTACAATTAAAGAGTGACGGTGTGGCCGTTATAAATGTAGATGATCCTTTTGCTAAACGAATGGTGGCTGGCTGTAAAGCACATATCGTATCTTATGGTGTGACGGCTGATGCCGATTATCGTGGTGATAATATCCATATTGGCACGAATGGATCAACCTTTGATTTGATTCATCATGGAGAAACCTACACAATTACGACCAATTTAGTCGCTATGTATAATATCTATAATCTGCTAGGAGCAATCGCGGCAATGTGTGAAAGCGGCGTTGCATTAAAAGAAATTGTTCCTTATTTATCTGAATTAACACAGGTAGATGGCCGTATGGAACGCATTGATGAGGGTCAGGCTTTCAATGTGATTGTAGATTTTGCTCATACGCCTGATGGAATGGAAAAGGTTTTTGAATTTGCCAATAGCATTACGCCGGATGGGAATGCAATTATCGCAGTATTTGGCTCCGCCGGTAAACGTGATACGAAAAAGCGTAAGGTGTTTGGAGAAATCGCTGATCGCTATTGCGATAGCATTATTCTAACGGAAGATGATCCACGAGATGAAAACCCAAGGGATATTGCAAATGAAATCAAAGGTGGTATCAAGGATACCAATAACATTTTTATCGAGGATCGTTATTCGGCTATTCGCCAGGCGATTGAAAGCGCAAATGTCAACGATACAGTACTTATCCTTGGAAAAGGGGATGAGGTTTTTATGTATCGTGAATTTGGACGAGAACCTTGGATTGGCGATCATATCGCTGCACGCCATGTGATTCGCAAACATTGTCTGGGATTAGAGGATGAACTAGAGAAGTGATGACATTTGTCTAAAAACAGCAGAATTTCGCAAGAGGAATCTATACATAAGACGGTATTTTCACATATTTTATGGGTAAATGCTAGAAAAATGTTATATTTCTGTTGCATTTTCATATGTTTTTCAGTATAATAAATATGCTTGCATCAGAAGGGAGGGTAAATCATGCCGAAAGTAGTAGTCAAAGAAAACGAAGTTCTTGATGATGCTTTACGTAGATTCAAACGTCAAGTGTCAAGAAATGGAACCCTTGCTGAAGCTCGCAAAAGAGAGTTTTACGTAAAACCTGGCGTTCGTCGTAAGTTAAAGTCAGAAGCTGCACGTAAAGCACGTCGTGGAAAATAGGAAGAGATCGAGGATCTCTTTTTTTATGTTTCATTTACAAAAAACAACCCATTACATTCGAAATAGACAAGTGTCATTTCCTGAACGGTTAGATTCATAGCAGAAATAAATTTTATAAGAAGGTGAAGTATTGTTCATGCAATGAACCTATCTAAAATGCAGAGAAAATGTGAAAATCATTGTAGCTTATAAAGAATCTGCTATAATGTCAGTAATGGTAAAACAGATGACATAAACTGTTTGGTGAGGAGGAAATTGATGAAGGCGATAGAAATTTCGCATATGACCTGTGACTATGGGCATGGTAAGGGAATATTTGATATTAGCTTTACCATCGATGAGGGAGAAGTATTTGGCTTTTTAGGGCCTAATGGTGCTGGTAAAACAACAACGATTCGTCATTTACTGGGATTTATTTTTGCCAAAGAAGGAAATTGTTCTATCTTAGGAATGGATTGTGGTAAGCAAGCAGCTACCATACAAAAAGAGCTTGGCTACATTCCTGGTGAAATAAACTTATGGGAAGAAATGAGCGGCATGCAATTTTTAAAATTTATGGCAAAGTTTCGCGGTATGAAAGATATGGGACGCTGTGAAGAATTAATGGAACGTTTTAAACTTGATCCAAGTGGGCGAATTAAGAAAATGAGTAAAGGAATGAAACAGAAAGTTGGCATTGTCGCTGCTTTTATGCATGATCCCCAAATTTTGATACTGGATGAGCCCAGCAGTGGTTTAGATCCATTAATGCAAAATGTTTTTGTGGATCTAATTCAGGAAGAAAAGATGAAAGGCAAAAGCATCTTAATGTCTTCACATATGTTTGAAGAAGTTGAACGAACATGTGATCGTATCGGCATTATCAAAGATGGCCATATCGTCTGTGTGGAAGATGCACAAACCTTGCGGCAATCTAAAAAACGCCGTTATCAGATCCGTTTTGCGAATATAAATGAAGTTGTCCGCTTTCAACAGGAGGGGTTTTATATTACAGCAATGCATAAGCATATGGTAGAAGTTGAAATTCATAAAAATCTAGCTAAGCTCATTCAAACGCTGTCTCACTATGAAGTCGAAGATATTGATGTTACTCATCAAAGCTTGGAAGAAATCTTTATGCAATATTATGGAGGTGAGCATCATGGTGAATAAAGCGTTATATGTGACTGAAATGAAGAATAGCTGGAAATTATTATTGATTTTCTGCTTGATCCTTACGATGTATACGACTATCATGTTAACGATGTTTGATCCTTCTTTAGGAAGTGCATTGGATGAATTTGCCAAAATGATGCCGGAAATCATGTCAATGGTGGGCATGAATGGTTCCACCGCTACGTTGGTGCATTTTTTATCAACCTATCTATACGGAATGTTAATGATCGTATTTCCTTTCTTGTTCACGGTTTTGTTATCTTTAAAATACATTGCCAAGAAAGTTGATAATGGATCTATGGCATATCTTTTATCCTCGGGAAGTACACGTGGCTGTGTGTGGCGGACAGAATGTTTTGTTTTGCTTACCAATCTGCTCTTGCTGATTGCGTATTGTACGCTACTAGGTTTAGTGTGTAGCTCATTTATGTTTCCTCAGGATTTAGATGTGGCGGCCTATTTGCGGTTGAATTTCGGTGTGTTGTGTTTGCATATGGCACTGGCAGGAATTAGTTTCTTGTTTTCCTGTATCTGCAATGAGTATCGACAGGCAGCAACCTTTGGCGCAGGAATTGGAATATACTTTATACTCGTTCAAATGTTGGCAAACATGAAGGGTAATTTAGAAAATATGAAATATGCAACGCTTATGACGTTGTTTGATCGAGATGCTTTAATTGTCAATGCAGCTAAAGGCTGGTATATGAGTGGTATTTTGTTACTCATTGCTATTGGTTGTTTTAGTGCTGCAAATGTGTTGTTTCAACGTAAAAATATGTCATTATGAGGAAAGCGATGGTATGTAGATGCCATCGTTTTTTTAAGCAAGGAAGATGATTATCCAGATATACACTATAGGATAAACTTGGGATAGAAAAAGGGCAAATGCATTCACATTTTGCTTAGGATGTTGTAAAATATAATCGATTAACATACTATAAGGAGGAAATATTACAATGGCTAAATTTGTATGTAGTGTATGTGGGTATGTACATGAAGGTGATACAGCACCTGAATTCTGTCCAATCTGTAAAGCACCTGCTGAAAAATTCACGAAACAAGAAGGTGAAATGAGTTGGGCTGCTGAGCATGTCCTTGGCGTTGCACAGGGTGCCAGTGAAGATATCATGAACGATTTACGCATGAACTTTGAAGGGGAATGCAGTGAAGTTGGTATGTATTTAGCAATGGCACGTGTTGCGCATCGTGAAGGGTATCCAGAAATCGGCATGTATTATGAAAAAGCGGCTTTTGAAGAAGCAGAACATGCAGCGAAGTTTGCTGAATTATTGGGTGAGGTTTTAAGTGATTCTACAGAAAAGAATTTACGTATGCGTGTAGATGCAGAAAATGGCGCAACAGCAGGTAAATTTGATTTGGCAAAAAGAGCAAAAGCTGCTAATTTAGATGCGATTCATGATACGGTTCATGAAATGGCACGTGATGAAGCACGTCATGGCAAAGCATTTAAAGGCTTATTAGACCGTTATTTTGGTAAATAATCAGTGAAACATCATGTGTGCTAGCATGATGTTTTTTTCGTGTTCTTGGCATGGATCATAACTAGGTGGTAAAAGAGTACGGTGGAGGCGTTCATCACAGTCGTCAATCACTAGCCAGAACCAAGGGTGTTCATCGTGAGGTGAAGGAAGGTCGAGGCAAATCTCTGTATCTAGGAATAAGAACCAAAGCAAATCGATTTCAGTTCAAGCATATTTTGTATTGTTTTGAACCGTTGTATACGGTTCCATACGTACAGTGGTGTGAGAGGACGGAAATTAATTATTCTCTCTTCCTCGATTATTATCTTGTTACTGGCATAAAAACAAATGGGCATGATTTTTTAAGAATCGTTATAGAAACTTTCTATTATGTATTGACAAATAAAAATGAATCCAGTATGATAAAGCCACTTATAAAAAATCGCATGATCAGAAGAGTACATTATCATATACCAACAGCGAGTTGAAACAGAGTGGAAGTTCAACGGTAACGTGATAATGGAAACGCATCTGGGAGTGTTTCTTTGAACTTAGTAGGAGAAACCGCTGACCAGCGTTACAGGTTGAGGGATTCCTATAGATTATAGGAATAACTAGAGTGGTACCGCGATAAAACGTCGTCTCTGGAATAGAGACGGCGTTTTTATGTGTGGCGGGCATGCCACATATCTAGGGTGAAAATCCCTCGGGGCGTAGTTATCGACGAACCCAAGAGCGACTTG